>JAPLSR010000056.1 GCA_026398545.1 Candidatus Sumerlaeota bacterium
GGTCATCCGCAGCGGTTGAGAAGATTTCGCTTTTCCTGGTTGGGATGGTCGTGTTGCGCTCGATAAGTCTCGTGAAAACCCCGCCCAGTGTCTCAATGCCAAGCGAGAGTGGTGTGACATCCAGAAGGAGGACATCCCGCACATCACCGGTCAAGACACTTGCCTGGATTGCCGCTCCGACTGCCACCACCTCATCCGGGTTGACGCCCTTGTGCGGCTCTCTGCCAAACAGCTCGCGCACTTTTTGCTGGACGATTGGGATGCGTGTCGAACCGCCCACAAGGATGACTTCGTCAATATTAGATGTCTCGTATTTGGCATCCTTGAGAGCATTCTTGCATGGTTCGATAGTTCTATCCACAAACGGCATCATCAGACGCTCCAACTGGGAGCGTGTCATAGTGATATCGAAGTGTTTTGGACCGGAGGCATCGGCTGTGATGAATGGGAGGTTGATATTGGTCTGCATTGATGAGGAAAGCTCGCACTTTGCCTTTTCAGCGGCTTCCTTCAAACGCTGGAGTGCCATCTTGTCCTTTCGGAGGTCAATACCGTACTGCTTGATAAACTCCTCCGCGAGCCAGTCAATGATTGCCTGATCAATATCATCGCCTCCTAGGTGGGTGTCGCCGTTGGTGCTCTTAACCTCAAAAACCCCTTCCCCGAGGTCGAGAATAGAGATATCGAACGTGCCGCCGCCGAAGTCATAAACGGCAATTTTTTCATCCTTTTTCTTGTCAAGTCCATAGGCGAGGGAGGAGGCGGTCGGTTCATTCACAATACGCAGGACCTCGAGACCGGCAATCTGTCCGGCATCCTTGGTTGCCTGGCGTTGACTATCATTAAAATAAGCCGGAACGGTGATAACTGCCCTGGTGACCTTTTCGCCAAGGTAATCCTCCGCCGTCTTTTTCATCTTCATAAGGATATGTGCGGAGATTTCGGGTGGGGTATATATCTTTCCCATCACCTCAACCACGGCATTTCCCTTATTATCCTTGATGACCTTGTAAGAAACCCTTTTAGCCTCCGGGATGACCTCCTCAAATCGGCGACCCATGAAGCGCTTGATGGAGAATACAGTGTTTTCCGGGTTAGTGATTGCCTGGCGCCTTGCAAGCTGACCCACCAGAATCTCGCCATCCTTGGTGAATCCCACAACCGAGGGTGTTGTCCTGCTTCCCTCCTGATTGGGGATGACAACCGGTTGCCCCGCTTCCATCACTGCCACACAGGAAAAGGTTGTTCCGAGATCTATTCCAATAACCTTACTCATGGGATTACAGCCTCCTTTTTTTCAATCAACAGATTCCGCAGATGACACTGATTTTTTTTATTCTGTGAGATCTGCGCAATCTACGGATGAGGGGGAAAACGGGCGGCAGGATATTTCACCCTGCCGCCCAATGAAACGGCAACAAAAAGAGTTCTCTTAATCTATCCTTTAGAATTTGTAATTCGTCATTTCATCAATACATCCCGCCGCCCGGGGGCATGCCAGGAGGTGTCTTCTCCTTCTCCGGCACTTCGGTTACAATACATTCCGTCGTCAGGAGAAGACCGGCGACGGAAGCGGCGTTCTGCAGGGCGCATCGCACCACCTTTGTCGGGTCAATAACGCCGGATTCTAAGAGGTCCTCATATTTGAGGGTCTCGGCGTTGAATCCAAGATTTCCCTTTTCACTCTTGACCTTTTCAACCACGATGGAGCCCTCAACGCCCGCGTTCTGGGCGATGAACCTCAATGGGTATTCGAGAGACTTCTTGACAATGTCCACACCAACCTTGATGTCACCCTCATACTTTCCCTCGAGAACAGGTATGGAACGAATCAGGGCGACGCCGCCGCCGGGCAGGATTCCTTCCTCCACAGCGGCTCGGGTGGCATGAAGGGCGTCCTCAACGCGTGCCTTCTTCTCCTTCATCTCAACCTCAGTTGCGGCGCCAACCTTGATGACAGCCACACCACCGGCAAGCTTCGCTAAGCGCTCCTGCAGCTTTTCACGGTCATAATCACTGGTTGTGTCCTCAATCTGTTTCTTTATCTGGGCAATGCGTCCCCGGATGACATCCTTGTTGACACCCTCTTCCTGGATAATGGTTGTGTTTTCCTTCTCCACGCGGACCTTCTTTATTTTGCCCAGCATTTCAATACGGGTGTTTTCCAGTTTGAAGCCTGCCTCCTCGCTGATTACCTTCCCGCCGGTCAGGATGGCTATATCCTCAAGCATCGCCTTGCGGCGGTCGCCGAATCCGGGTGCCTTGATAGCACAGACCTGAAGAGTTTGGCGCAGTCTATTGACAACAAGTGTGGCAAGTGCCTCGCCCTCAATGTCCTCCGCAATGATGAGGAGTGCTCTGCCCTGCTGCACCACCTTTTCAAGCAGCGGGAGCAAGTCCTTCATGACCGAAATCTTTTTGTCATAAATGAGTATCAGGCAGTTTTCCAGTTCGCAGGTCATCTTTTCCATGTCAGTGACGAAATAAGGGGAGATATATACCTTGTCAAACTGCATGCCATCAACGAGTTCCAGCTTGGTTTCGATGCTTTTTGCCTCCTCCACGGTGATGACCCCATCCTTGCCGACCTTTTCCATGGCATCGGCAATCAGCGTCCCTATGGTTGTGTCACCATTTGCGGAAATCGTTGCCACCTGAGCAATCTTCTGATGTTCTCTTGTCTGTACGCTGAGCTTTTTGAGGTTTTCCACCACCTTTTCAACCCCGATATCGATACCGCGTTTGAGATTCATCGGATTTGAGCCGGCGGCAACATTTTTGATACCCTCCCGGTAGATTGCCTCTGCAAGGACGGTAGCGGTTGTGGTGCCATCACCGGCAACATCGCTGGTCTTGCTTGCCACCTCTCGAACCATCTGGGCGCCCATGTTTTCGAATGCATCCTCAAGTTCAATCTCTTTTGCAACGGTGACACCGTCCTTTGTAATGGTCGGGGCGCCGAATTTCTTATCCAGGACGACGTTACGTCCGCGGGGACCAAGTGTGATTGTAACGGCTTTGGCAAGTTTCTCCACACCACGGAGAATCGCCCCCCTTGCGTCTTCACCGTATTTCAATTGTTTCGCTGTCATACCCCTTGCCTCCTTTGACTTGGAGTGTTTTAATGATGCCATATTAATGGCAAATGCCCACCAGGGGCATGTTATTTTTCAATAATCCCCAGTATCTCGCTCTCCTTTAGAATGAGATACTCCTCATTGTTAATCTTTACATCATTTCCGGAATATTTTCCGAAGAGGATCTCATCCCCCTCCTTGACTTCCATGGGGATGATTTTGCCATTTTCATTGCGGGCGCCGCTTCCCACAGCAGTAATAACCCCGCGTTGCGGCTTCTCCTTCGCCGTATCAGGAATTATAATCCCTCCCGGAGATTTCTGCTCCTCTTCTTCCTCCAGACGCTTGACAAGCACTCTGTCACCAAGTGGTCGGAACTTCATAACCAAGTTCCTCCTTTCTGTTAAATAAACTACTTATGATTTCACCTTTCTTAATAATGATGCAAGCTTTATTCCAGATTTCACCCTGATACATCCAAATTTATTTTATGAAGACGGCAAATATTGTAAATTATTGAAAAATAATAACTTATATAGATATACCCACCCTGACATTGGTGGCTTGAGTTTCTGTCAGAAAGAGATGTAAGTTGGTCACATTTCCCATTCTGACACATCGGACATCTCGCCTGAAAAAATAGTGTATCATCATGGAACGACTCTCTTTTGTTTATCATTTTTTGATGTTTTCAAGATTGTGAGCGATGTGAGCTTGAAAAAGGCAAGGAGGTAAAGTGTGATGGGGATGCCCAGAGCGGGCACAAGGACAATACCCGTCAGAAAGGCTCCTATCGCCGCCCCCGCATTATCTGCCATGTTCACCCTCCCCGCCGCTTCACCCGTTGTTCCCCCGCCCAGAAGGTATGCCTTTCCGGCAAGAGGGAATTCCCAACCGGTCAGAACCCCCGCCCCAAAGACGATGAGATAAAATAGAATCTCGGTTGGAATCCACCTTGCTATCAGAATCCCCGTCCCGAGGAAGAATACCCAGTATGCCCCTTCGGTGAAGAGGAGGATACGCCGGACACCACCACCATCTGCATTTCCCCTTTTCAAAAGACGGGTAGCGATATGCGCCCCCGCCGTCAGTCCCGCCATGAATGAGGCGATGAAAAGTCCTATCTTTTGATACAGACTTCCGTGGATATTCTGGAAGAGATAAAGAAAGATTATCTCGGAGGCGATTCCACATGCGCCGGTTGTCATTATCAGATAGAGTGTGGCAAAGCGTGCGGCTGGCGCGGAATTTCTCCCCCTGAGCGTGATGTATGCGAGGCATGCGCCAAGGATGAGGAGTAGTGCCGCCACCACATGCCAGGTTCTCAGGGTGCGAATCATCCTGAAAAACCATGCCCCGCCACTGCCCGATTTTCCCGCCCACATCCGGAGGTTAAAGAGATAAGAGACAGGATGCAGGTCGGTGTTCAAGGGGATGGCATCCAGATTTTTCTCAAGCGCTGAGGCTGTGAACTTCACTTGGTCAGGTTCAAGCAGGGACTGGAAAAAATTCGCTGTGAAATAGGGTGATGCAAGTTTTCGCTTTTCAAAACGTCTGGCAAGGGTTGGCGCATCGAGTGTTAATACCCCCCTGTCGGTAGTAGCAAAAAGATACATCCGCATCCCCGGCGTTGCCGCCACTTTCTCATAAACGGCGCAAAGGGTCTTATAGAGTGACTGCACATACGGGCTGACCGACTCGCCAAAGTAATTTACCGCTGAACTGCATGAGGTCACATAAACGCCCTTCCGCGCAAGCAGTCCGGCGCATTCTTCATGAAAATCCACAGTGTAAAACCGGTTCAATTCGATGGTTGTCGGCTCCGGAAGATTTGCCCAGATAATATCATAATCGGGAGTTGCGGATTGTGAATCACGAATATAAGAACGCGCATCCTCGTTGTGAATCCGGATGCGCCTGTCATGAAGCGATTTCTTTATATCCTCTGGAAGGTAGGGGAGAAGGAAGTTGAGCATCTTCCTGTCCACTTCCACATAATCAATGCGTGAGACCGGGTATTTCAAGAGCTCGGAAAGAATCTGGGGATTTCCCCCGCCGAGGATTAATATCTTTTCAGTCCGGGGACAAACTGTCATGATAAAATTCACCTCCACTGCCGTTGCATAAGGGTCGGGAAAGGTGGAGACAAAGCTCCCGTTGGAGAGAAGGTTGAATTGTCCCTCACGCATGACAAGGCTTAAATGCTGGTATGGCGTCTCCGCTGTGTCAACGAGGTTATACCCGGGTGCAAGTGAATTCATGCGCATTTCGGAGGTATTTTTCTCAAATATGCGTCCCGTCGGGGCGATGGCACAAAATAGAAGTATAATTGCCATTGCGCCAATTGGAATCTTTATATGTGTTTTATCTGTGGCGGCTCTAAAAAGCGGAATAAGTAGGATTGAGGACGTCAACATTGCCATGGGCAGCGGTTTCAGAATATGGACAAGTATAAAGGTGAAGACCAGTCCGCCAATAATGCTCCCCAGGGATTCAGCCGTATAGATTTTTCCAATAGACGGCGCATCTTCTCTTTTTAAGCGGGCGAGTCCTTCGCAAAGAAGGGGAAAGTTGAGTCCTGTGAGATAGCTGAAGGGAAATAATGTGAGGAGTGTTCCAAGGAAGAATGTCACGAGTGGGATGTATTCCCCCGGAGGGATGTTGAAAATATATCGAAGGGTTCTGATCAGAATCATTGCCGATGGAGCAATCAGCGCCTGGATGAAGAGAAAAATCGCCGCACCATGCATGGGGTTTGCGAGACGTTCCGCAACACGCGCAGCCGTCTGCGCCCCTGCCACAATCCCCAGGAACCATGTAAAAAAGAAGATGCCCAGCAGGAGCTCATTGCCTCCCACAACAACAAAAAATTCCCGCATCAGGATTATCTGGCTTGTCACCGTGAAAAAGCCGAAGGCGCCTGCCAGAATAACCGGAGATTGTGATGATACTGCGCGCTTCATTATAAATGAAATTTATTCACCACAGTTCGCCCCAAGCGGATGGTGCATCCCATATTTCTAGAGATTCTCATATATTGATGGGGTATTTCCCGAATTGTTTGCAAGTTTCCACCATGGCGCGGAAGTTTTCGGGTTTGACGTAATCGGGGATAGAGTTGCTGGAGCCAAGGCAGTAACCGCCACCGGGGGCAACTGTGCGAAGTTTTCCCTTCACCTCCTCTGCAGTTTCCTCAGGCGTGCCACGCGTCAGGGTATAGCCCAGGTCTATGTTGCCAATTACACACAATTTCCCCGCCACGCGCCTCTTTACCTCAATGATATCCATCGCCTTTGGCTCAATGGGATGAATCGCCGTCACGCCCATTGCAATGATTTCCTCAAAGACATCCCACAGGACTCCATCAGAGTGGTAAATTAGAGGAAGGTTGTGTTTTTTCGCAACGTCGCCTATTTTTTTCATCCAGGGGAAGAGATATTTCCTAAGGGCTGTTGGCGAGATTATCATCCCTGAGGCATAGGCGATATCATCGGAATACCAGAGAGCCCCGACACAGTTAAATGTAACCATATTTTCAAACATGCTGAAGATAAGTCCGCCGATTTTGTCAAAGAGCGCCTCCACTATGGCAGGGTCTGTGAAGAGCGCCATGGAAAAATTCTCGAACCCCATCACCTCCCAGACCATGGTAAAGATGTCACCATATTGACCGATGACCTTCATCCCCTCAGGGAGGAGAGGGGCAATTTCTTTAAATCGGGTATAGGAGATATCCTCCTTTTTGGGCCAGATGTAGCGCTCAAAGTCCTCCATGGACTGGATGATGCCATCGTGCTCGGATGCCCAGACGCGGTCAGTGTCCGGAGCGGTTTTTGTGGAGATGAGTTCCCCCTTCGGCTGGATGTTGGCTGGATTCATGTTGATGACAGGTTGGAGTTTGACATAATCATAGCCGGCGGCGAGGGCGAAATCTATCTCGTCCTGCAAGGTGTTGACGGGGCGCCCCAGATACGCCTCCTTGATTTTCTGGTGGATGCCGAGTTCTACAAGGGGCACATAATCTGGCGTTCCACACCGAAGGGCGGTCAAGAGCCTTTCAAAATTCGCCTGCCGTGTCATATCTAACTCCTTATCTTATCTTGATTTTCCGCTTGCATTTTGGACGGATGGTTTCACCGGAGGAAATCACCTCGCCCGGATAATCCGAGCCTTCCACAACTGGATAAACAAGACAGTTTTTCCCGACCACGAATCCATCGGGGAGACTCGCATTTTTTCCGAAGACACTGATTCCACAGGATAGGATGTGAGGGCTTTCCTTATTGGAGACAGACTCACCGATGCCAATCTTACAATTTTTTCCGATAACCGTATTCTTGTCGAGGATTGAGTAAATCACCCGGGAATCCTCACCGATAATTGACTCATTCATGATTATGGATTTTTCCACCTTTGCGCCTGATTTAACATGCACACCGGGGGAAAGCACACTATCATACACTTCACCTTCAATGACGCATCCGGGGGAGATGATAGAATGACGCACACGTGCATTGGTGGTTACCCTCAGCGGTTGCAGATTTATGAGTTTTTCAAGAATGATATTGCGGTTGAAGAGATAAATTCCGAGGGAGGCAAGGTTTGATGGAGCGGTTTTCGACTTTTCAATAAAATCGGTGATGCGCTGTTCCCCATCCGTCACAGCAATTCCAAAGCGATGCACGTCCTCCCATGGCACCTCCTGCGTGGCAATCGTCAGGTCGGCGTTTTTGCTCATATGAAATTCAAGGAGCTCGTTGTAATCCATCTTGTAGATGTGGTCACCGGAGAGGACGAAGACATAATCGGGGTCAAAGCGGTCAATGAAGCCCAAGTTCTGATAGACCGCATCGGCAGTCCCACCATACCAGTCAGAATCCGCCTCGCCGACATAGGGCGGGAGGATTTTCGCATGATGTTTTCGCCCGGTGAATCCCCACGCCTCGCCTGTGGAGATGTGAGCCATGAGGGAGTAAGGTTTATACTGGGTCAGGATGCCAACCACAGGAATTTTGGCATGCATGACGTTGGACATGGTGAAATCGATGATGCGGTAAATCCCCCCGAATGGGACGGCAGGTTTTGCCCTGTGGTCGGAGAGTATGGAAAGACGGCTGCCCTGTCCGCCTGCGAGAATCATCGCAATGGTTTCATACATGGCTCATCTCCCACAACCAAATTTGTTTGTTATTCGCCACGAAGACATGGGAGCACGCATTTTTTATCTTTCTAATCTCAAATCCTCAAATTCTCAAATCCTCAAATTCTCAAATTCTCAAATTATTTAATGTTCACTCCGGGTGCAAAATGTGTCCCGGAATAAGAACGCAGGTCCATACCGGGATACACCTGCGACAGACCGCCAATCTTGATATCCTCTCCAATGATGGCTCCCTTGCCCAGAATAGTAAGCCCCAGAGGGGAATCCGGCAGCTCCGGGTTATTCTTATCCTTTCGCATTTCCCCGCCAATTGAGCAGTTTTGCTCAATAGTGACATTCTTGTCCGATATCACCTTTTGAATGCAGGATTCCTTGCGGATGATGGAGTCATGCATGATAATGGAATCCATGACTGTGGCGCCTTCCTCAACAATGACGCCGGGGGAGAGGACGGAGCGGATGACATTTCCCTCAATCCGGCAGCCGGGGGAGATGAGCGAGTCCTCTATATTTGCGTCCCTTCCCATAAATACGGGGTTTCGCGTGCCGAGGCTGCGGTCTTCAGGGTTAGTCACAATTTCCCAGTCCACAAGATTGATGGGGTTATCCTTCCCAGTCATCTGCATGGTTATCTGATAATATTTATTCACATTTTCAAGGTATTCCCAGAAGCCGCCGGACTCATAGGCGAAGACGTTCAAACTTTTGGTGATGGGTTCCACCACATCTATGACGAAATTCTGGGTAAATCTCGCCTCCTGGAATCTCCGGTTGAATTCATTGAGCAGGGCATCCTTTTTGAAGATATAAATGCCCATAGAGATGAAATTGGAAAGGATCTCCGGTGGTTTTTCCTTAAACATGGTGACGCGATTGTCTTTATCCGCCTCAAGAAAACCGAATCGTAGCGAGAGGCGCTCCGCAGGCAGTCTTTGCCCAACAATGGTGAGGTCGGCGTCCTTTTCATGATGAAACTTCAAGGGTTCGTTATAATCCATGTGATAAATGTGTTCTCCGGAGAGGATAATCACATCATCGGGGTTCAAGTCATGGACAAAGTTGAGATTTCTGTAAACCGCATCAGAGGTGCCCTGGAACCAGGTAGTATGACCGATGCCGACGAATGGCGGCATGATTTTAATTATGCGGTCGGAGCCGTGAAGGTCCCACGCCTCGCCGCCGGCAATGTGTTCTATCAATGAGGCGGGGAGGTATTGTGTAATGACCCCAACATGGGTGATGCCGGAATTACTCAAGTTGGAGAGTGCAAAATCAATGATGCGGTAATGACCTGCAAAGGGGAGGGCGGCTTTGGTCCTGTTGCGTGTCAGGATGCCATATCCCTCCACATTCCCGCCCGCCAGAACAAGTGCCGCAATTTTCGTCATATCGTTGTCCTTTTAAAAGTAACTTGCTCAAGAACGCCTGAGGATACGCCCTGCCCTATTGCCGGTTACCTCTCCATGCCACAATGTGAGCGTGCCGTTCACGATGACCCCTTCAATCCCCTCCGGGTAGCGGTGAGGTTCCGTATAGGTGGCGGTGTCGTTCAAGCGCTCCCAATCCATGATGACAATGTCTGCAAAATAGCCCTCCTTGAGAAGTCCCCGTCCGGAGAAGCCAAAACGCCGTGCGGAGAGGTTGGTCACCTTGCGGATTGCCTCCTCACGGGTCAGCGCCTTTTTCTCCTTCACATATTGCCGCAAAAAGCGCGGAAAGGTCCCGTATGCCCGGGGATGTGGCTTTATTCTGGATAATGGCCCATAGGGCGCCCAGATGCCTGAATCAGTGCAGACCAGTCCGAGGCGATGCAGTAGCGCAAGGTCTGTATCCTCCTGACTCTGGGTGAAACAGACAATATCCGCCCGTGCACGGCTCTTCAGAAGTATGTCAGAAAATACAAACTCAAGACTCCTTCCCGTGAGGTCTGCAATCTCCTGCACACTCTTCCCTTCATAAGGGGCATATTCATCACACTCAGCTGAGATAATGATAACTGACTCCCATTTCCTTTCACCCTCGTTTTCCGCATCCGCATCTTTGAAGATTTTTGCCCGCATATCAGGGTCTGAGAGAAATTCCATAAGCCTGTCCGTCCCATCCCCGACTGACCAGCGGGGCAGATAGATGGCAAGCCCGGTTGACCCCGCCGTGTAAGGATATTTATCGAACCAGACATCAAGTCCCGCCCGCTCCGCCTCTTCGATGAGGGTGATTCCCTCTTTTACCTTGCCCCAGTTGCGCGGGGCGCTCGCCTTCAGATGAGACACCTGCACCGGACACTTTGCGCCCTTCCCGATGGCAAGCGCCTCCCGAACTGCCTCAATCAGAGTATCACCCTCGCCGCGGATATGGGAGGAATACATACCGCCGGATTCAGCGGCTGTCCGGGCAAGCTCCGTGAGCTCGTCTTCAGTGGCAAAGGAGCCGGGGGTGTATATGAGTCCTGTGGAAATGCCAATAGCGCCCGCCTCCATTGCGTGGTGAACCTCAGATTTCATCTCCTTCATGAAAGAATCGTCTGCGGGGATGTCACGCAATCCCATCACAGAGGCGCGGATGGAGCCCTGCCCGACATAAGTGGCAACATTGAGAGCCGGACGAAACTCCTCCAGTCTCTTGAAATATCCCTCAATTGAATCCCAATCAAGCGAAAGGTCGTATTTTTCAAGCTCCTCCCGGACTTCTTCCTTTTTCTCCCCGCGCAGGGGAAAGGGTGTGCTTCCACAATTGCCGCTGACCATGGTGGTGATTCCCTGGCGAATCTTGCATTCCGCCTGCGGGTTGACAAGTAAGCCGATATCGCCATGACTGTGGACATCAATAAAGCCGGGGGTTATAGTCAAGCCATGTGCGTCAATTATTTTTTTTGCCTGTGCACCATTGAGATTACCGATTTCTGCGATGCAGTCACCCGTGATGGCAATATCAGCCTTTATGGAATTGGCACCGGAGCCATCTATAACATCCCCGCCGGCAATTATGATATCGAACATATATTGACCCCATGAATTGTTCTGTGAAATTATACCGCCAATCAATTATTCTGTAGTATTAATGAAAGAAATATTTGCCACGTCAAGGTTTTTTACCTTTTGACATTGAATATTGCCTTCCATCCGGATGAAAAAGCGTTTGACAAGAAGTCGTGATTGATTCAAATTCCCCTTGTTTATTTGTGTATCGTGAGGATGTATTTTTGAAATAAGAGAGGTTTTGGGTATGAGGGATTACCGAAGAAATCAACGCCCCGAAAGGAGACTGATTATCATCGGGGTTTTACTTTTTCTATGCTCCTTCATCATCCTCGGGCAGGTGGCAATCAAGGTGCGCGCCGCGGAAAAGGATGATGATTTTTACCGCTATGTGGATGTCTTCACGGAGGTCTATTCTGAGATAAAAAATAAATATGTGGAGGATGTGGACTCCGCCAAGCTCTTCGAAGGCGCACTGCAGGGGATGTTTTCAACACTGGACCCGCACAGCCAGTTTCTCGCCCCCGATTCCCTTGCACAACTGGAAAAGGACACTGAAGGGGAGTTTTCCGGTATAGGCATCCATATCACTATAAAGGATAGCATCCTGACCGTTGTGGCTCCCATCCCCGGGTCTCCTTCAGCCAAGCTGGGCATCCGCGCCTGGGACCGCATTATAGAGATTGAGGGAAAGTCCACCGAGGGAATCACCCTTATTGATGCGGTCAAGAAGCTCACAGGTCCTCCCGGCACCAAGGTCAATATCACCATCTACCGCAGGGGTGAGACCAAACCCCTTTTTTTCACCGTGATGCGCACCAATATCAAGGTTAACAGCATCTATTTCAAGAAGATAGGCGATGACATTGGATATATCCGCATGTCAAAGTATAGCGAGAGCACGGCGGATGATTTAAAGAAGGCAATTCTCTCTTTAGAAAAGGAAAATGTCAGGGGACTGGTTATAGACCAGCGTTTCAACTCCGGCGGGCTCCTGGATGAGGTGGTGAAGGTGTCTGAATATTTCGTGCCCAAGGGTGAAATCATTGTCAGCACCAAGGGACGTCTTTCCAATCAGAACAGGGAATATAAATCTACTGTGGACCCGATTTGCGACCTCCCCATTGTTGTTCTTGTCAACAGGGCAAGCGCCAGCGCGGCAGAAATCTTCACTGGCGCCATCCAGGACCATAAACTCGGCGTTGTTACTGCACCGAAGGGAGAGCATACATATGGCAAGGGCTCAGTCCAGACCATTGAGGAATTGAAACACACCCTCGCCTGGGATGAGAATAAAAATCCAAAAAAGAGCGCGCTCCGGCTCACCACCGCCCGCTATTACACCCCCAGCGGCAAAACTATCGACAAAGTAGGTATTACGCCGGATATTGAGATAGACCTACCTGAAAACCATGAGGCTGACCTTGCAGCACGCGGTCTGTTCGGCGACCCCGATATGAATGAACCGGCAATCTCCCTGCCCCAACGCCCCGATACAAAGGATGAGGACTCCATCACCACCCCACCCGCAGACCAGGAAAAACCCGATGATGGAAAATTTTTCATGAAGGTGGAGAAGGGAAAGGAGGCAAAACCAAAACCCTTTGTGGATATCCAACTGGAGGAATCGGTCAAGATTATGAGGGCTTATCTCCTGATGTCGCAGGTGAGCGGCAACTCAAAACAGGTGAAGTGAAACAGGTGACCCTTGCCGGATTCGGCACAATTTCCACAAATCACTTTCCTTTTACAGGTCCTCCCATGAAGATTGTCACTGGCGAAGAGATGCGAGAGATTGACCGTATTGTCATTTCCGACCGTGGCGTGTCGAGTCTTTCACTTATGGAACTTGCCGGTGCCGCCGTTGCACATTTCGTCATGGGAAAGATTGAACCCAAACACGTCGTTGTCATTACTGGGAGGGGAAACAATGCCGGTGATGGTTTTGTTGCAACGCGCCTCCTCCATAATGCAGGTGTTCCAGTCACGCTGGTGATGCTTTCGGATGAGGAGGGGCTCTCAACTGATGCCCTCACGAATTATCACGCCCTGTCCCCGGACATCCCCCGTTTCGTCTGCACGATGGGGAGCCAGGTTGCCCTGAACTTTGAGGAGGGGGATTGTATCATTGACGCCATCCTGGGGACAGGTGTGAAAGGTGAGGTCACGGGACTTTTCCGTGAGGCAATTGAGGCAGTCAACAACTCTGGGGCGACCGTTGTGGCGGTGGATATCCCTTCCGGACTTCCCGCCGATGAGGAATATTTTGACGGTCTTTGTGTTCATGCGGATTATACCGTCACCATTGGATTGCCCAAGTTGGGTATGATGCAATATCCCGCTGCAGGCTGGTGCGGCGAGGTAATTGTCGCCTCAATCGGATTCCCGGAAGACCTTTTGACTGCGCCATCACCCACAAGATGTTATCTTGTAACGCCGAAGATGGCGCGAGAGATACTCCCCGCGCGCCCGCCGCATGGCCATAAAGGGACATTTGGCTCAGTCCTTGTTGTGGCGGGCTCAATCGGCATGACAGGCGCCGCCACACTAACATCCCTCGCCGCCGCACGCTCAGGGGTGGGCATTGTCTTTCTTGCCATACCCAAAAGCCTGAACTCCATCCTTGAAGTGAAACTCACCGAACCGATAACCATCCCGCTCCCCACAAAGTATGAGGGTCTTCCCGATACCGGGATGCTTGACGGCATTCTGGAGAAATCGGCGCATGTTAATTCCCTTGCCATCGGTCCCGGTCTGGGACGCACTGAAGGTGCGCGGAACCTGACTCGCGAGATTTATGCGAGGACCGCTATCCCGCTTGTTCTGGATGCGGATGGTGTGAATGCCTTTCAGGGGGCTGTGAATCTCTTGAAGGAGCGGGATGCTCCTGCCATCCTGACGCCACATCCCGGAGAGCTCGCTTCACTTCTTGGAATGAGCGTTCAGGAAATCCAGAAAAGAAGAATCAGCGTGGCAAGAGGATTTGCGAGGGATTATAATGTGATTTTGGTTCTCAAAGGCGCCAGAACGGTTATTGCCTCCCCTTCGGGAGATGTTTTCATCAACAGGACTGGGGACACGGCGCTGAGCAAGGGCGGTAGCGGAGACCTTCTTACCGGTCTTATTGGGGGATTTCTTGCCCAGGGTGTTACGTCTCTAAAGGCGGCTATTCTGGGAGTATATATGCACGGACTGGCGGGGGAGAAGACATCCGCCATCAAAACCGAACGCGCCGCTCTCCCCACCGATGTCCTTGATGCCATCCCTCTCGCATTCAATGAGCTTGAGAATACATAGAGGTTTGTTATCATCACCCATTGCCCTGAGGCGAGGCGGGTTCCGACGTTTAAACCCTTATTTCTCTTCCACGCTTGAAAGGCGCTGGGAGCTTCCCCTCAAAAAGACCTGGAAGGTCGAGCGATATATTAAGTGCTTCTCCTTCTCCGTGAGACGCCAGACATAGTCCGTTTCTCCAGTTTCACCCGGGGCGATGCGCGGGATGAGCGTCTCGCCAATCATGGTCTCCGGTGTCTTAATCTTCCCTTTAAAGAACCGGACGGAGACATTTTTCGCCTCAGTTTCCCCCTCATTTCTAACGCGTGCCACGAGATGGGCGATGAGTGCCTCCCGCTCCTTGTCCGTCTGGCGAATGTCAATCGCAAGGGGCTTCAAATTCGCCTTGGTGCGTACATGGATGGTGATGACAGCGATATTATTGGACTTGTCCGTTTCCGCAATTGCGTTTGCCGTATCGACCTTGATGAATACCCTGTTCTCACCGCTGTTCTTTACGGGGTCCCATCGCAGTCTGACCGTCCTTGTTTCACCGGCTTCAAGGCATGTGATAAGTTTTTCAGGGGGTGAAGTATAATCGAAGAGAGGTTTTCCACCTGAGTCCGGGTCATTGTCATAGAGGCAGATACGGAAATTCTTCGCTGCCGCCCCGCCAAGATTTGTTACGGGGACATTAAAGAATACGGTTTTCCCTTCAGTTGGACTTTCCTCCGAAAGTTTTACTGTACGTGCATCAATGCTCAGGTCGGAAAGATTTGAGACGTCATGGACATAGGTGAATTTGTTGTTATCCGGATGTATATCGTCGCCTCCTTTGGGGGGCACAACCTCGAGGGTGAATGTTCGAGGCTCGTTCGGGTTTTCAAGGGTCATAAAAAGGGTGGCGTTGTTGGGAAGGCGGGGGGTAATATTTGGGAGACGGCTGGTTCTCAGGACTGTCCCGGAGGCGCTTGTGCCGGTTCGTAGGATGATGTCGGCATAGTCCAGGGACTTTATACCGAGACTGAAAACAGGAATGGTGATGGATAGATTCACACGTTTGCCGGATTGTGTGTAGGTGCGT
>JAPLSR010000151.1 GCA_026398545.1 Candidatus Sumerlaeota bacterium
CAGGCGTTTTCGGCGGCATGAATCCAGTTGGAGCGCCTGCTGAATTTTTCACGGTCAACCTCTTCTGAATCATCCAGGTCCTTGAGAAACTGCCTGTCCAATTCAAGTATCAGTGAGGGCGAATAAATCAGGCAGTTGACCTCAAAGTCAAGCTGGAGGCTTCGGATATTAAAGTTGGCTGTTCCAACGGACGCCAGAACACTATCCACAAGGAGCACCTTGGCGTGGAACATCCCCTTCTTATAGCGCCAGATGCGGACTCCAGCCCTCAGCATATCCTCCCAGTAATAGCGCGCCGCCAGATAGGGAATCCATTTATCCGGTGGCTGGCCCTGCGTCAGGAGGCGGACGTCCACCCCCATGTTGGCAGCAATCCGAAGTCCATCAACCATAGTCTCATCTGGTATGAAATAAGGGGTGGATATCCAGAGGCGGCGTCTGGCGCGGGAAGCAACGGTGTAATACCATTCCCTGATGGCATTGACTTTCTGGTCGGGTCCGCCCGCAATAACCTGAACCACATGGTCACCACCCGCCGGTGGCTCTTGAGGAATCTCATCATCATAACTCAACTGTTCCCCTGTGGCAAAATGCCAATCCTCAGCAAATACGTATGTCAGACTCCTGACGGCGGGACCCTGGATTCGGAGATGGGTGTCCCTCCAGAAGCCGAGGCTCGGATCCCCCCCGATATATTCCCTTCCAATATTCATACCGCCAACAAATCCTGTCTTCCCATCCACAATGAGAATCTTTCTATGGTTGCGAAGATTTATCTGGATGCGTCGTCTGAAGATATTGAGGGGTAAAAACGGCGCAATCTTTCCCCCCGCCTTCAAGATGGGGCGGAGCGCCACTCTTGGGAGGGTCCGGGAGCCAATTGCGTCATAAAGGAGTTTCACCCTGACTCCATGCTGTGCCTTCCCTGCAAGCCGTTCAATGAATTGAACCCCGACCTCATCATTTTCCAATATATATGTCTGGAGGTAGATGGATGAGGTGGCGGCATCAATGGCTTTAAACATCGCCTGATAAGTCGCCTTCCCTTCATAATAAAGCGATATATCATTGCCTGACGTTGGGGGGAGGTCTGTGATACGCGTCATGAGCTCACAAAGGGGAGACCAGTTTTCGGATGACACCCCTTCCGGGAAGACCCCCTGTTTGCGTGAAGGTGTCGGGTAAAAAGTGTGGAAATTATTCCTGTGGCGCCTCTTTCTGGTGAGAGGTCGTTCAATATGATTGTTTCCAAAGAGAATAAACATAATTGCCCCGATATAGGGCAGAAAGATTATGGCGAGAACCCAGGCAAGGGCGGAGACAGGCTCCCGCTTCCTCTTCAAGGCAGTCAATACCAATCCAAGGGTAAAGAGATAACCGCACAGGTAAATGATGTATAAGAGGGTGTTATACGACATTTCTCAGAACCTTCAACCCACCTTTGGCGGCTGACTTCCCGCATCCCCTTTTTCATCAGCCATAAATGCCCGGCTGAGGGCGAGTCCATACCCCATAATCCTGCACTGAGCCGATTTATTCGTGTGATAACCCGATGTCTTTGTCGTTGTCTGACGGAGGACAAGGACATCGACCTCTTCAGGTTTTTCCGCCTGAATAGTCATATTCTTACCGAAAACCTTGACGAGCCCTTTGCAATTACCGCTTGCCAATCGTTTATTGAAATCAAATCCTTTCTCCGCCAGCAACACGTTGTAAAGATAGGGATATTGCACCGACCCCACGGAATTGATGGAGACCTGAATCTGCATCCCCATGAAATTTTTCGGCGCATCACTGAATTTCACCATCAGTCTGATATCACTGGGAAATTTCCCCTTGTTCCCCGTTTTTTCTATCAGGAGCATCGGAGTTATGGCGATGTCTTTATGCTCATCCTGCTGTAATGGAGTCAATACATTTTCAAATGCCCCCATCTTGACAAGAAGAGCGCTCGGTTTGTAGGCTATGGGTCTCCCTGAGAAAAGGAAGCTGGCAAGAAATGCCCCCCCATCGAGGAGCAGTATGTTTCCAAATGTTTTATTGAACTTGAAGTAAAGCCAGTATGAGCCATATAGATAGGCAGAAATAAGGAGTGGAATGACCAGACATCCCATGTAAGAGTTGGGCGTGAAGAAGTTATGCGCCCATTGCAGAGATTTCTTGTAGTGCTCTTTTATTTTATTCCATTCCTCTGTTGTCACTGATTCCCACTCCTCTGAAAGGAGAGGGCTTGCCAGCCCCGGCTTATTACTGATAGATTTCATGACTGTGAAAAAGATGGCGGCAATGACAGGGATAAGTCCGGGCCAGAGGTAGTGGGTCTGGATGGCAATGCCGACCAGCATAAGGGATATCACGAGCGCCATGCGCCAGAAAAGAGGCATGGCGGGGAAAAGAAGAAAACCGCCTTGAATGTTCAGGTCCTTTTGCGTCATCGGTTACTTACCGTTCTTCAACTCCGCTGTTCCCTCGGTCTGCCAGTAAAGTGGGCAGGCACCGGCGCAGATGTCAGTGTGCTCACAGCCGCGACATTCATGCGGCATATATTTTCTATTCTTGAAAAACCTTGACTTCCTCCCCCGCCACAATTTTGCAAACGGCTCACTCAGGAGATTCCCGACCGGTTCATCATAACTGGAACAGGGAAGGATAGACCCGTCCGGCGCAATGCTCAATAGCCCATCACATGCGGCGCACGATTTATTCCCAAGCCCCTCCGCAATCGGGTTAAAGATGCAATAAGGCGTGGGGGAATACCACATGAAGCGAAGACCCGCATCTCTCGCTTTTATCTTAATTGCGCGCAGAAGAGGCGGCAACTGCATATATTTCAGCCCAAGCTCACCCCTGTGGCAGGTTGCCATCCCGCAGGGAATCATGAGATTCATTGAGAATCTGTCCAGACCGAGGGATTTTAAAAAGGGGATAAATCCGTTGGCGGCATCAGGGGCGTTCAGGGCGTTCAGGGTGGTATTGGTGTGAGTCGTGATTCCCGCCGCCCTCAAGAATTCAATGCCTTTCAGGGTTTTCTCAAAAGAGCCGGCAACGCCGGTAAGGCGGTCATGAAGCGTTGCGTTTGATGCCTCAAGGCTGACCTGGGCGCTGTGCAGTCCGGCATCCTTCAGACGGCAGGCAGTTTTCTCATCAATCAGTGTGGCGTTAGTGATGAGATTTATGCGCAGACCAGTGCGCACCGCATGGGAAATGAGCGCCTCAAGGTCATTGCGCAGGGTTGGCTCCCCACCGGTGAAACTCACACTCGGCACTTTCGCCTCATGATAGATGATATCAATCATCTTTTTCAACGAGGGTGTGTCTTTTTCGGGATAACGGGGTGAAAGACCGCCCGCATAACAGAATTGGCAGTGGAGATTGCATCGATATGTGAGTGCGATTTCACTTAAGATGGGGAGTGTGTTGAGCGGGGGCTTATACTCCACCTCCTCCACGGCGAGACGCCCTGAGTTCTCACGGAGGCATCCCATGACGGCGGCTCGGAGGTCGCAGAAAAAGGCGTGAATCTGCCGCCGAGCCTCATCACTATCCGGCGCATCCTTCATAATATCGGCAACGGATGCCCCTCCGAGAAGACGCATCAGCATCAAAAGACCGGTGCGGTTGAGCTTATGAGCCTGATTCGGGATAAGGATAAGGAGTGAATCCTCCTCCCGCACATAGATATAAGGACGGATTTCCCTGATGAAGCCATCAATCCAGAAAAGGTCTTCACGTTTCATCAGTGCGCACCTCCGCTGACACAGGCAGAATGGCACGCAGAATGGCAGGCGCTGTGGCAGGCAGAATGACAGGCGCTGTGGCAGGCGCTATGACATGCATCATGGCATGCAGTATGAACGTAGCATGCGCTGTGACATGCATCGGACGTGATAAAGGTGGAATAATTCATGACGCTTTCGGAGATGAGCTTTTCATTGGAGATGGATTCCTCCATCCTGTTGAGTTGATTGGGGTCATGATGACTGTAATACCAGTAAGAGTAGAAATAGGGATTATTCGTTCTGAAATCCTCATCCTCCGTCTTTGAAGGTTCCCGCAGGCGTTGCTTTTCCTCGAGAAGTTGCGTATAATGCGCCTTGGTGGCATCAATATCGCAGTCCCACGCCTTGCGCTGGATATTATCAATCGCCTCCATGATGAGTCCCTTTACCGCCTCGCGGTCGAGTGTGTCATCCAGTCCGATGGCGTTAAGAATCGCCTTCTCATAAGGTTCTATTGCATCGGACGCGGGATGTGCGCCTTTCCTGAGGCGGAGCGGAGCGGTTGAAAAAATCTCGATTAATCCCCGTTCCTGCATGGAGAAGAGAAGAATCGTCAGGAGGCGGCTGATAGGCCATTCGAGGAGCAGCGCCGCCTCAAAATCATCCAGCTCTGCCACCTTGCCAGTCTGCCGGAACGTGGAGACCTGTATCTTCGGAGGCACCCAATCATCACGCTCCCACAATACCTCTTTCACATCCTTCAAAGCCCTGTCCTGGGAGCCTGCCTTAAGCCGCACCAGCAGGGGAACAATGCAAATCAATATTCCGAGGATAATAAATCCACCCAGTGGGGGGCGTGGGCGCCTGAAGGGCGTTGATATCCGTTCATACCAGGGTGGAACTGGATGTTCGGGTTTTTCAATGACCCTGACAGGCGCTGGTGTGGGCGATTTCATTCCGGCGAGGGTAAAATATTTCGCATCAATATATTGCTGGACGCGGAGTCCCTGTCCGGAGGGGACATCCTTCCAGTGAAGCCGCACGCTGAGCCATTTCTTCCCCTTATACGGCTGGGCGTAATATGAGATGAGATAGCGCTCATTCATCCATTTTTCCGTGCGGAAGGTAAACTGCTCCATTTCCTGCGGCGTCAACTCATCCTTTTCAATCGCAATGGGATAATGGACGGAAAGTGTGTAATGCTCAATGGGTTCATCCCATCCGACAGTTGACCAGTTTAATACGGCAAGTTTTTCGCCGGTGGGAGATACGGTTGCGGCAAGATTGCCGGAGGCGGCTAAATCACTGGCATAGACAAGGATGAATGTCACCGCACCGCCAAGGTCGCGACCACCGGCAAGAAGGATATCATATTTTGAAGGTGATAGTCTTTCAATAGAGAGGGGATACTCCTTCCCACGGGAATCAATTGCCTTGCAGGATGGGAAGTCAAAGAGCGGCGTCTGATTGCCAAAACCTTCAAAATAGAAACCATGCATCCTGCCTGAAAGGATGCGATAACGCATCTTATAAACAATTATCGCCCCGCCATTGGAGTTCAAAGATAAGTCAGTTTCAACCCACTGAAGGTCCACCTTCAAGGCGCCCACAGCTATCCCGAATGGCGCGCAGAATAAAATCAGCATAATGGCTGTCAATATTTTCTTCATGCCCGATTCCCGGAACAAGTTCATCCTTATCAAACAAGGCAATTCATACAGTTCTGGTTGAACTTATGGGATATGCCTGTCGGGGATGCAAGCCATTTTTCTCTTTCCGCGCAAACATCCAATTCATTTTTTCAGGTGCTCTACGTGTGCCATTTCCCCTACTCCACTATCACGGTGAAAAAGGGAAATGGCATACTTTTTTTATCGCATGTTTGCGGCGGATATTTTTCCCTCCCAGCCACTTGGATATTGACTTCTCATCCGGAGCGCTCTCTCCTGAAACTTGTTTGAATAATGGCTGAAATGACTGCGAACTTTCAAGGATTTACCCTGATTGAGCTTCTGATTGTGGTGGCAATCATTGCCATCCTTGCCGCCATAGCGGTGCCAAACTTTCTTGAAGCCCAGACACGCGCCAAGGCATCACGGGCACGCGCCGATATGCGCAGCATCGCCACCGCCTGCGAGGCTTACCACACAGATAACAACGCCTACCCTGCCGGTTACATGACCGCACTGCGCTACGGTCTTCCAGCTCTGACCACACCGGTCGCCTTCATCTCATCGGCGAATATCCTCGACCCATTTGCCGCCTCCGCAGTTGCGCTATCAAAGCGATTTCTGGATTATGAGCTTGTGAATCCATCGGGGAAGATTATCGAGGCTGGCGGCGGTACATATTCCATTGACCCCGCATCGCCCGGAGCGGAAAGCCCCGGGGGAGCTGCCTGGTGGCTCGCCAGCCGCGGACCCGACAAGTCCTTCGGTTTTCAATCCTCCAATCCGGAATACGACCTGAGGAAAAAATTTTACGAATCTGACACCGACCCCGAACCATTCCTCAATACACTTTACGACCCAACCAATGGGACAAACTCCCCGGGCAATATTTATCGTTCCGGTGGCTCACCCGTGAACAGGGCTCTTAAACTTATGAACTGAGCGCAAAGGAACATGGGGAAAGGCAAAATCTTCATTCTAACGGGAGATGTGAACAGCGGCAAGACAAGCACGCTGTCACAATGGTCTGAGGAATATCGGCGCGAAGGCTATGCCGTGGGCGGTGTAATTGCACCGGCAAATTGGCGGAAAGGGCGCAAAATGTCATATGATATCATAGACCTTAAATCCGGTGAACGCCATTTCATTGCATCATCCGAGCCCATTGAGAATGCAATAAGATATGGGCGGTTCTGGTTTTCCAACATCGGAATCGCCATCGCTGAATCAGCCATAATGCATCTTGACGAGCTCGTCGATGTCGGAATGATTGATGAGATTGGACCTCTGGAGTTGAAGGGGAAAGGATTGGCGCGCGGACTTTATGCCGCGCTGGGACATCCCCCGAAAAAGTTGATACTTGTTGTGAGAAAATCCCTTGTGGAAAAAATTTCGCAGGCTTTCTCCATAACCTCTTTTCATCTCCTGACAACAGACTCACCAAAGCCATGACCTGCAAAGGAATTAAAGGCAGGGGTCTGAATGTCTCAAATCATTTGACCGCACTGGTCACATCGTTTGGCATCAATAAAATTCGGGGCGCCGCAGAAGGGACAGACCTTTCCAGTCTCACGCCCTTCATCGCTGCGAAAGACTTTGAACAGCTTTTGCGAACCGGCAGTGACAGTACTTAGTTTGCCCTCCGGCGCCTGGGGAATGACTTCTTCCCTTTTGTAAGCATACTCGACAAGGTAGAGTGCAAGGTCGACAATATAGTCGGCAAAACGGGACTCGTTTTTGTAAAGATCAACATTTTTTCTGATTATCTCTACAATCTCATCATGGGTAAAAGACTGTTTTGCACTTTGATATGCGCACATGATTTAAATAATCACCCTTTTGTGCAACAGGTCTTAAAAATCGATAATAATAATGGGACTTCCGTAACTATTATGTCAAACCCAAAAATTTCTTTGCCGGCGCAATGTTATAAAGGGAACCTGTTACAACAACAAGGGTATCCCCCTGCCCATTCTCTATGGCTATTTGGATGGCATTCTCAATACTGGAGGCGTGCACCACGTCAGAAAAGGCGGGTTTGAGCATTTCTGCCAGAGACTCAGCCCCAAGCCCCCTCGGCGTGGGCGGTGTGAAGGTTATCACCTTTGCAAGTAGAGGGTCTCTGGCGAATTCTTTAAATATGCCCGGGACATCCTTTCCCTTGAGAATGCCGAGCAGCAGGACTCTCCGCCGGTCAGGATACCATTCCCCAAGTGTCTCTCTGAGGGCTGCCGCAGAGAGGGGACAGTGCGCCCCATCGAGGATAATCGGGGGGTCGCCGCGGACAATTTCAATCCTGCCAGGCCAATGCACGGCGGAAAAACTTTCCACTGCCCCGCCAAAGTTAAAACAAAGCCCCCGCTCCCTCAATACATCAAGCGCAGCCAGCGCCGTTCGGGCATTTTCTGCCTGATGATGACCAATGAGTGGAATTTTGATTTCCAATTCTTTCCCATCCGGCATTGCGTAATATAATCGCTGACAGGGCGCCACACCCCCTCTCATATCCTGCCCAACGTGCTCCCCTCTGATGAAACGAACCCGTTCCTCCGCCCTGATAAGCGGGGCGTGTTTCTCTGCACAAATGGCATGAATGACGGGTAATGCCTCGGCGGCGGCTTCAGACCCTTGTAATGAAAGAATCACAGGTGTCTCTTCTTTTATGATTCCCCCCTTTTCACGCGCAATATCGGAAATCGTTGTGCCGAGGAGGTTCGTGTGGTCTTTACCAAGAGATGTAATGATAGAGAGGATGGGGCGAACCACATTTGTGGCGTCAAGGCGACCACCAAGCCCTGTCTCGAAAATGGCGATATCCACCTTTTCATCCCTGAAATAAAGAAATGCGAGAGTTGTCAGAAGCTCAAAGACCGTGCGGTAACGTCTGGTCGGTTGGGGAATGGACTCCTCCAGACAGCAACGCAGTAAATTCATACAGGAGACAAATTTCTCCTCTGAGATGTTGCAACCGGTAAGGCGGAATCGTTCCAGATATGTTGTCAGGTGGGGGGAAGTATAGAGGCCGGTGCGCAAGCCTCCACCTTTCAGGGCGGACTCAAGCATGGCGGCAACAGAACCCTTGCCCTTGGTGCCTGCAATATGGATGGAAGTTATCCGGTCTTGCGGATTGCCACATTCCCCGACAAATGAGCGAAATGATTCAAGGTTGAATGTTTTGGGGTCGTATGCAAGCGAATCCAGATGCCTCTCATAATTGATGAATCCCTCAAGGAATTGGACGACATCATTATAAGTTTTCATTCGCCCCTGCCGGACAATTGTTAAATAAAACTGGGTATTTATAAGAGGGTTCACACTTCCCGCGCAAGGGAGAAAATTGTGCAAAAATTGAAAAGATACTTGACATCAATTACAAATCATCATTTTGATCTATATCAGATATTTAATGATACTTAAATTCTAATAAGGAGGTGAATGTGAATGAAAAAAGGATTCACTTTGATTGAACTGCTTATTGTTGTTGCGATAATAGCCATCCTTGCCGCCATTGCCATACCTAACTTTCTTGACGCACAGGTGCGCTCAAAGGTCTCTCGAGTGAAAGGTGAACTCCGCTCACTTGCAGCCGCTATTGAGTGTTATCAAACAGACAATAACGTGCCTCCTCCAGAAGCAGGGAATGGTCCCTTCCCTAATATTACAGTTTTCGGGCAAGCGAACCAGTCGGGTATATTGACACAAGCCATAACGACGCCTGTGGCATACATATCAAAATTTGACTTTATTGACCCCTTTGTTGCCACAAATGAGGGCGAAAGGCCCGATGTTCGGATTTATACTTATAAATGTTATACATGGGAATGGCGTGTACCTCCCAGACCAGATTCTCAACCAATTTATTACAATGAGGGCAGTGTCCTGAACGGTTACAAATTCCAGGACCTTTATGGGAACTGGCGGTTATTCTCCATTGGACCGGATAAAAAATGGGGAAACCGCTATGACATGCCTTCCGTCTTTAGTCCAGCAAGCGTTGGATTGCCTTATGACCCCACAAATGGAACCATCAGCCTGGGGAACATCCTTCGTTCCCAAAAGTTTTCAGAACAAAGAGCTTGGCAACCAGTCGGTGGCCAATAAAATTCACCTTCATAATACCTCACTAAGGTG
>JAPLSR010000161.1 GCA_026398545.1 Candidatus Sumerlaeota bacterium
CATTACGTGGGTCGCACATTTATCCAGCCCAGCCAGGAAATCCGTGATTTCGACACCAGGATAAAATATAATACCGTGCGCAGTATACTGGCAGGAAAACGTATTGTTGTGGTTGATGATTCCATAGTCCGCGGCACAACCAGTCGCCAGATTGTGACAATGCTTAAAAATGCCGGCGCAAAGGAGATACACTTCCGCTCCAGCGCCCCGCCCTGGATGCATCCCTGTTACTACGGCATCGATACCCCCTCCGGGAAGGAACTGATTGCAAACTCTAATACCGTGGAAGAGATTCGCCGTTTCATCGGTGCGGACTCGCTGGGATATATCAGTCTTGAAGGACTCCATCGCATTATGCCCAAGACAGTCACCTACTGCATGGCTTGTTTTGACGGGAAATATCCCGGCGGGAAACCGAATAGTTGCCCGAAGGATGTGCTTGAGAAATGATAACGTATAAGACATCGGGCGTGGACATAAAGGCTGGTGATGAGTTTGTCCGTCGGATTAAAAAAAAGTCGCCCGTCATTGGGGGCTTCGGAGGACTCTTCCCCATTAACCCAAAACGATGGAAAATGCCCGTCCTTGTCGCCTCTACGGATGGCGTTGGGACGAAACTCCTCATTGCGGAAATGATGAATCGCCATGACACAATCGGAATCGACCTCGTGGCGATGGTTGTCAATGATATTGCCGTCTGCGGGGCAAAACCGCTCTTCTTTCTGGATTATTACGCAACGGGGAAACTGCATCTCGGGCGCGCCTGTGAGATTATGGACGGCATTCTGGAGGGATGCAGGCAGGCGGGGTGCGTCCTTCTGGGCGGAGAGACGGCGGAACTCCCCGGCATGTATGCAAAGGGGATTTATGACCTTGCAGGATTTGGCGTCGGAATCGTTGAGCAAAAAAAGGCGGTGGATGGCTCAACCATCCGAAAAGGGGATGTTTTCATAGGGGTGGAGTCAAGCGGGTTGCACTCCAACGGTTATTCCCTTGCGTGCCGTGTATTGCTTGAGAAGGCAAAACTCCCCCTGAAAAAAGTCCATCCTCGCCTGAGGGAAAAACCTGGCGAGACGCTCCTGCGTCCGACCATCATTTACTCCCCCCTGATAGAAGCCCTGATGAGACACACGACTATAAAGGGCATGGCTCATATCACAGGAGGCGGGATACCTGGAAATCTATGCCGTGTCCTGCCTAAAAATATAAACGCCGTGATTGATAAAACAGGCTGGCACAGGCACCCAATTTTTGCCATGATACAGGAGACCGGACCTGTGCCGGAAGATGAGATGTTCAGGACTTTCAACATGGGGGTCGGCATCATTATTGCGGTTGAGCCGGGAGATGCCCGAGGCGTTCACCGCATCTGCCGCCGTTTCAATCTTCATTCATACGATATTGGCGAGGCGGTTGCGGGCAATGGAACCATCCAGTTTAAAGGATGATTAAATGACAATCCTCAATCCGCCTGAGGCGGACAAAAATCCTCAAATCCTCAAATCTTTAAGGGTTCTTGTCATTGGCACAGGAGGACGGGAGCATACACTGGTCTGGAAAATCGCCCGGAGTCCGCGCGTGGAAAGGATTTATTGTCCCGGAGGAAACGCTGGAATTGCGACCCTTGCGGACACGACACCGGTTGACGAGGGGGAAAATTTCTCAGGACTGGTGGACTTTGCCCGTAGCGAAGGAATCGGTCTTACCGTGGTTGGACCGGAAGCGCCGCTCGCCAGGGGCATTGTGGACACATTTCAGGAGGCTGGGCTGCGGATATTCGGTCCAGATAAAAAAGCGGCTCGCATTGAATCGAGTAAGTCTTTTTGCAAGGAAATCATCTTGTCCGCCAGCGTCCCCACAAGCTCAGCGCAGGTCTTTTTTTCCATCGCCGATGCAATGAAATACCTTGATTCTCAGACCTTTCCCCTCGTAATCAAGGCGGACGGACTTGCCGCGGCGAAGGGGGTTGTCATCACCAGAAACCGCACAGATGCCGAAAAAATCATCAACGCCTTTATGAATGACGAAATTCTGGGAAAGGCGGGAAGCCGCCTCCTGATTGAGGAATATCTCGAGGGAGAGGAGGCATCACTGCTCGCCTTTACCGATGGTGAAACTGTCCTCCTTATGGATAGCGCCCAGGACCACAAGCCAGTCTATGATGGAGATACCGGTCCCAACACGGGCGGCATGGGCGCCTACTCCCCCGCACCGGTTATCACACCCGAAATCCGAACGCAGTGCCTTAATGAGATATTTATACCCACAATTACAGAGTTGAAAAAACGCGGTATTATTTACAAGGGCGTCCTTTACGCAGGTCTCATGATTACACAAACAGGTCCGAAGGTGCTGGAATTTAACTGTCGTTTTGGCGACCCTGAGACTCAGGCGCTCCTCCCCCGACTGAAAAATGACCTCGTGGATGTTATGGATGCGGTAATTGACGGACGCCTTGCGGATGTGGAACTCCAATGGCGACCGGAGTCTGCTGTCTGCATCGTCATGGCATCTCAAGGATACCCGGACAAATATGAAAAGGGGAAAGTCATCACAGGTCTTGAGCAAATCCCCACCACACAGGACGCGATTGTTTTTCACGCAGGTACAAAATGCGATGGCGCTGAAATCCTGACCAACGGGGGGCGTGTCCTCGGCGTTACCGCCCTTGCTGAAACCCTTCCCAATGCCATTGACAAGGCTTACAGACTTGTTTCACAAATTGATTTTGAAAATAAATACTACCGCACTGATATCGGACAAAAAGCCCTTAAAAGGATGAAACCATGAAACCCAAGACCCCTGAGCTCCTCATGAGTGCAAAGGAACTGGACAAAACGCTGGACACCATTGCCCAAAAAATCGCGCATGATATGGGAGGCGACCCTGATTTCGTCCTTATTGGCATCAGGACAAGGGGTGTCACCCTCGCCATGCGCCTCCAGCAAAAAATAAAAAAGATTACCAGAAAAATCCCACCGCTGGGAATACTTGATATCACCCTTTACAGGGACGACCTTTCAACACTCGCCAAACATCCAATCGTCAAGCCAACCACGCTCCCCTTTGATGTGGATGATAAAAAGATTGTCCTTGTGGACGATGTGCTTTATACAGGCAGAACCATCCGCGCCGCAATTGACCAGATTGTGGATTATGGCAGACCAGCCCTTGTAAGGCTGGCTGTCATTGTGGACAGGGGCTTGCGCGAGTATCCCATACAGGCAGATTACGTCGGACTCAAGATTGATACCAGGGCAAACAATCTTGTCCAGGTCCGCCTCAATGAGATAGATGGTGATGAAAAGGTGGTGCTGATGGAGTTGCCCCATAATTAGTCGGGGATTGCGATTTATCATTTTATATGGACAGGGGAAAGAACATGAAGTTTCAGCACAAACACCTGCTTGGTTTAGAGGAGCTCACCCGTGAGGAGATTGAGCTCATCCTTGAGAATACCGCAGGGTTCAAGGAAATCTTCACCCGTTCCATCAAGAAGGTTCCCACCCTTCGCGGTAAAACGGTTGTCAGCCTCTTTTATGAAAATTCAACACGGACGCGCACGTCTTTTGAAATCGCCGCCAAACGCCTCTCCGCAGATGTTATCAATTTCAATGTCTCCACATCCAGCGTCGTGAAGGGGGAGTCACTTCTGGACACAGTTCACACGATTGAATCCCTCGGAGCGGACTTCATTGTCATGCGTCACTCATGCCCCGGTGCGCCGCAGCTTCTGGCGCGCAAATGCAGGGCGTCCGTCATCAATGCGGGAGACGGTCCTCATGAGCATCCAACACAGGGACTCCTTGACGCCTTCACAATCAAGGAGAAAAAGGGCGGCTTTGCCGGGTTGAATGTAGTCATAGTCGGTGACATCACCCACAGTCGTGTGGCGCGCTCCAACATCTGGGCGCTTTCCAAGCTTGGAGCGCATATCACCATTGCCGGACCAAGCACATTGCTTCCCAAACCATTTGAGCGTCTTGGCGTGCGCCTCTCTTTCGACTTGCGGGAGGCTATCAGGGATGCCGATGTGATAAATCTCCTGCGCATCCAGATTGAAAGGCAGCGGGCGAACCTCTTCCCCTCTATTCGCGAATATTCCCTTCTCTATGGCCTTTCGGAGGAGCGGCTCAAGTGGGCGAAAAAAGATGTCCTGATAATGCACCCCGGTCCAATCAACCGTGGCGTTGAAATCTCACAGTCTGTGGCGGACGGGAAACATTCGGTTATCCTTGAGCAGGTGACAAATGGCGTCGCCGTCCGCATGGCGGTGCTCTATCTCTTGAGCGGAGGCGAGGAAAATGAATAACATACTCATCAAAAATGGTCGCGTGATTGACCCCTCTCAGGGACTGGATGAAATCTGCGATGTTTACATTGCCAATGGGGTGGTTCAGGAAATCAGGAAAAATGTCAAAAGGAAGGCAACAACGGAAATCGATGCGACCGGTCTTATTATCACCCCGGGTCTGATTGACATACACACCCACCTGAGGGAACCCGGTCGCGAGGATGAAGAAACCATTTACACCGGGACACGCGCCGCCGCGGCAGGAGGATTCACCTCGGTGTGCTGCATGGCAAACACGCGTCCCGTCTGCGATTCCCGCACCGGCATCAAATATATCCTCTCCCGCGCCCTTGAAACGGGCGTGGTGAATGTCTTCCCCGTTGCGGCAATCACTGTCGGACAGAATGGCGAGGAGATAACTGAATTTGGCGACCTCATCTCAGCGGGCGCCGTTGCCTTCAGCGATGACGGCAACCCTGTTATGAATGCCGAGGTTATGCGTCGCACCCTGGAATACACATCCATGTTCGATGTCCCCATCCTTGACCATTGCGAAGACCTGAACCTATCCAACGTGGGTGTGATGCACGAGGGGTTTATCCAGTCGCTTCTGGGGCTGGAGGGCGTTCCTGCAGCGGCGGAGACCATTCAGGTTGGTCGCGATATCGAACTCCTTGAATTCTTCGGCGGAAGGCTCCACATCTGCCATGTAAGCGCCTCCGGTTCTATTCATCTGCTCCGCCGTGCAAAGAAACGGGGCGTGCGCGTCACCTGCGAGGCGACCCCACACCACCTGACACTTACCGATGAGCTTGTGAAAAAGACCAACTTTGACACCAACACCAAGGTTAAACCGCCTCTCACATCGGAAGAGGACCGCCAGGAATTGATTCGGGGTCTGCAGGATGGCACAATTGACGTCATTGCCACAGACCACGCACCGCACACGGACAAGGACAAGGACATGGTTTTCATGGACGCGCCTTTCGGTCTAATCGGTCTTGAAACTGCCGTCGCTATCATCTTCACTGAACTTGTCCATAAGCGGTTCATCACGGTGAGTCAGATGATTGAAAAGATGTCCGTCAATCCCGCACGGATTCTGAAGATTGAAAGAGGCACCCTGAAGGCGGGCGCAGTGGCAGATGTCACAATCCTTGACCCGAACAGACGTTATACCATTCGTGCGGATAAATTCTTTTCCCGCAGTCGGAATACACCATTCGATGGCAAAAAATGCCGCGGCGCGGTGGATACCACAATTGTAGGGGGGCGCGTCATCTTCAGCAAGGGCAAGATTCTGGAGGAAAAAGGCGGATGAGACAGGTTGAGGCACCGATTCTGAATGTCCACAAGTTGGGCGCGCGCTATGTGCTTCACACCTATAGCGCCCCATCTCTGGCAAAAGAGGCGCAACCCGGTCAGTTTGTCCATATCCGTGTCACTGATGGCGTTCATCCGATGCTGAGACGCCCTTTCAGTATCTGCAGTGCCGGTGAGAGCTCAATCGACGTCCTTATCAAAGTGGTTGGCGAGGGGACGGAAATCCTTTCATCTAAAAAGAGTGGCGATATTCTGGACATCATTGGTCCGTTGGGCAGTTCGTTTCGGATGGAAGAGCAGCCCGCACTTCTTATTGCCGGAGGCATTGGCGTTGTCCCGCTTTATTTTCTCGCGCAAAAACTGAAAATGACAGGCAGGGACATCCTTTTCCTCTATGGTGCGCGCACAAAGGATGACCTTGTCCTCAAGGACGAGATTTCCTCCCTTGCGGATAAATCAATCTTTGTGACAGAGGATGGCTCCACTGAAAACAGAGGCATTGTGACATCCCGTGTAGATGCCGGGGTTGTGAAGGGACGCGCCATTTATGCCTGCGGTCCTGAGGCAATGCTTGTCTTCCTTCAGAAGAAACTCCGCGCCCTTGGTGAAACAGCGCAATTCTCGCTGGAAAGCCGCATGGCATGCGGTGTCGGCGCCTGCCAGGGATGCGTGGTTGAGACTATAAACGGTTACCGACGCGTATGCGTTGACGGACCAATCTTCACGTCCGGTGATATTATCTCATTGCCATTGACGGGTGCATCCTATGAATGACCTCACTGTCAATATAGGACCACTGCGGCTTAACAATCCTGTAACCGTGGCATCCGGGACTTACGGCTACGGGACGGAATACCTGGATTTTTATCCGCCGGAAAGGCTTGGTGCTGTGTTCCTCAAGGGGGTCACACTTAAGCCCCGCGCCGGAAACCAGCCTCCGCGCATTGTGGAGACGCCCGCCGGCATGTTGAACGCCATAGGGCTTCAGAATGTGGGACTTGAGGAATTTCTCAAGGTGAAACTTCCTGCACTCAGTGGCATCGGGGGGGTCTTTATCGCCAACATCTCCGGCGATAGTATCGATGAATATGTTAAGCTTGCCGAGGCACTGAACAATGCGCCACAAATCGCCGCGCTTGAGGTCAATGTCTCCTGCCCCAATGTAAAGCATGGAGGAATGGCGTTTGGCATTTCGCCGGAAGCAACAGAGGAAATCACAAGGTCGGTGCGTGCCGTATCCCGCATTCCGGTGATTGTAAAACTCTCGCCAAATGTGACAGATATTGCCGTTATTGCCCGCGCCGCAGAAAATGGCGGGGCGGATGCGGTTTCTCTTGTGAATACCATCCCTGGCATGGTGATTGATGTTGAAACGCGGCGCCCCGCCCTTGGCAATGTGACCGGCGGGCTTTCAGGACCGGCAATCCGACCCGTCGCGGTGCGAATGGTGTGGCAGGCGGCGCGTTCGGTAAAGATTCCCGTAATCGGCATGGGGGGCATCCGGACTGCCCGAGACGCCGTTGAATTTTTTCTCGGCGGCGCAACGGCAATCTCTGTTGGCACGGCGGTCTTTCAAGACCCATTTGCCCCGCTGAAAATTCTTGATGGAATCGTTTCATTTCTTGAGACTCATGGGTATTCAAGTATTCACGATATCATCGGACAATTAAAGGAGGACTGATGTGAACGCCTTTTTTGAAAAACTGGAGCGCGCCGTCATGGCGAATCGTTCGCGCTTGTGCATCGGTCTCGACCCGCGAATGGAGAAACTTCCATCCCCTTTTCGCCATGCCACCTCGCCATTATTTGCCTTCAACAAGGCAATAATCAACGCCACAGCCCCCTATGCATGCGCTTACAAGCCGAATTTGGCTTTTTATATTGCGCATGGACTGGAAGGCATTGCCGCACTCAAAAAGACAATCAAGTATATCCCACCGGAAATTCCCATCATCGCCGATGCCAAATGGGGCGACATTGGTTCCACAGCGGAGGTTTATGCCAGTGCGATTTTTGAGGAGTTCAAATGTGATGCTGTCACTCTGAATCCACTCCTTGGCGAAGATTCAGTTGCGCCCTTTCTGAAATACAGCCGACGAGGATTATACATCCTCTGTCTGACCTCCAATAGCGGCTCCGCAAATTTCCAACTTCCCCATGACCTTTATTTAAGAATCGCCGAAAAAGTTTCCCGGTGGAACAGGGCGGGCAACTGTGGTCTGGTAGTCGGTGCAACTCTGCCTGATTATGTAAAAAAGATTCGCACCCGTGTGCCTGACCTTCCATTTCTCATCCCGGGCATCGGGGCGCAAGGCGGAGAACTTAAAAAGATAATCCCGGCGGCGAGGGATTCAAAAGGCGGCGGGTTCATCATCAGTGTCTCACGCGGCATCACTGAATGCGGGGAAGGTGAAAATTTTGCGGATAATGTGCGTAAAGCCGCCCGGGAATTTCGGGACGCCATTAATAAGGGGGGAGGGTTATTCAAATCCCATATTCGCCGCCTTGCAGGCACACGGAAATAAATATCCCGCGAAAGGAAGAGGAAAGTATGCTCAATCCCCATATTGATGAATTTATGAATCAATTTCCACACACTGGACTGACCTTCGACGACGTGACACTCGTCACTCAGTATACAGACTTTCTCCCATCACAAGCCGACATCACAACACGTCTGACCCGCAATATTCGCATGAATATCCCATTCATTTCCGCCGCCATGGACACCGTGACGGAGTCGGAGATGGCAATCGCCATGGCGCTCATGGGGGGCATAGGCATCATCCATAAAAACCTCACCCCTTATGACCAGCGCACACATGTGAAAAGGGTCAAATATTATCTGAACGGTTTTCTGAAAAAGGCGCGCACCATGGGACCCGGTCAGACGGTGGAAGACTTATACAAACTCAAGGAGGAGAAAAAATTTAAATTCTCCAGTTTCCCCATCATTGATGATAACCGGCGACTCTTTGGCATCATCACAAGCCGTGAGCTCAAATACTGTGATGATGTGACGGCTCGGTTGGGGGATATCATGATAAAAAATCCCATCTCCGCGCCGGATGGAACCACTATTGAGGGGGCGTATAAAATCCTCAAGGAGAACAAGATCAGCATCCTTCCCATTATTGATGAAAGCGGCATCTTCATGGGGATGTATTGTTACAAGGATGTGTGCGAAATCCTTTTATCAAAACATCCGGACTACAACCTGGATAGTGAGCATCGACTGAGATGCGGGGCGGCGATTGGACCGAAGGATTATGAGCGGATTGAATGCCTGATGGAATCAATCTGTGATGTTATTGTGGTGGATACTGCACACGGCCATTCCCAGGGGGTAATTGAAATCGTCAGATGGATAAAAAGCAAATTCCCGCAGGTGGATGTCATTGCAGGGAATATCGCTGCGCCAGAGGCGGTCCAGGACCTTATTCGTGCAGGGACGGACGCCATCAAGGTCGGGGTGGGACCCGGTTCCATCTGCACAACGCGGGTGGTCACCGGCGCGGGTGTTCCGCAAATCACCGCTGTTTATCGCTGTGCAAATGCGGCAAAAGATGAGGTGCCTGTCATCTCGGATGGAGGGATTCGTTACACTGGAGATGTTCCCAAGGCTATGGCGGCGGGGGCGTCTTCAGTCATGATGGGAGGAGCGCTGGCAGGAACTGACCAATCGCCCGGAGAAAAGATTCTTTACAAGGGGCGCAGGTATGTTGTCTATCGGGGCATGGGCTCCATTGAGGCTATGAAGGAGCGTGAGGGAAGCCGCGAGCGATATGGACAGGTTGATGTGGAAGAGGATAAACTGATACCGGAGGGTGTGGAGGGTATGGTGCCCTATGCCGGCGATGCGCTGGAGGTCATGAAGCAGTTCATTGGCGGTTTACGCAACAGCCTTGGTTACAACGGCTGCCGGACTATTGAGGAGTTGCGACACAAGGCGCGTTTTATGATGGTGACGCATGCCGGATTTAAAGAGGGACATCCGCATGATGTTACGATTGTTAAGGACGCCCCGAATTACAGGATTGAACATATATAAGGCGGAATACGCAATATCATTCTCATGGAGGACCGAATTTCCGAACCTCAAGAAGGAAGGGATTGGATTTACATTCATCGCCAAAATTAAAAGCGGGACCATGACCGGGATAAACAAGAGTCGCAGGCGGGATTTTTATTAAGAGCTTTTTCAGACTCTTCCCTATCTCCTCCGCATCCCCACCATAATAATCCGTCCTGCCGATTCCGCCGGCAAATAGTGTGTCCCCCGCAAATAATATCGGTCTGCCGGAACCATCGTCCTCTATAAAAAAACAGGAACTCCCCACTGTGTGTCCGGGAGTATGGATGACACATAAGCGGATACCGCAAACAATCAATTCCTCCCCGTCAGAAAATGTGAAATCGGGCTTGTGGGGGATGCAGGAGAGACTCATATATTGTGCGCCATTCAAGAGGGTGTCTTCCAGGAACGGGGCATCAAGATGATGAATGCCAATGCGGGCGCCCGTTTTTTCACGGATATAAGGATTATCTCCTATATGGTCGCAATGGCCATGGGTGTCAAGAATCAGACTGATGTGAGCCCCCGCCTGCTCTGCCATCTGCATGATACTGGGTCCATCGCCACCGGGGTCGATGACGACGGCATCATGACTCTCCTCGTCAAGGAGAAGATAACAATTCACAGCGAGGGGTCCGACTGAAAGGCTCCTGACAGAGGCGCAGGCTTTCACTATTTTTCTCCCGCCAGTTTTTTGAGGAGTTCAGCAATAATCTGCCCCTGTCTGTGGGCGTTTGCGATGGCTCGTTTATCCGGCGCACCGACGGAGACACTCCCATAATGGTCTCCCTGGTGGTCACCGACCACAATCATTCCGTGAATAAGCCACGCCTTCAGGATGTCCATGATAGTTGTTTCATTCCCGCCGGCGAGATTGCCACTGGTGGCAAATGCTCCTCCCACCTTCCCCTTGAATTTCCCGTGGAACCTGACGCTCTCATCAAGAAATTTTTTGCACTCGGCGCTCATTGAGCCATAATAAACAGGCGACCCCATTACTATACCGTCATATCCCACCGCCTCCTCGGGTGTGGCTTCGGTGATCATTTTGAGCGTCACTGCCACCCCGCCGGTTTTAACTCCCTCAGCCACCTCTTTAGCCAGTTTTTCCGTGTTTCCCGTTCGGGAATAATAAAGAATTAGTAATTTAGGCATACCCTTCCTCCAAAGAAAAATTATTGTGATTCTATGCCAGTAAGAAAGCCCTGTCAATGACTGCGTATGAGTCCTGACATTTTTTCCTGTTGCTTTTCAGCCGTGACTTTGCATAGAAATTTATATATTATGGGTAACATAACAAAAAATCAAAGACTCGATTTACCGGATTTCACCACAAAGGTCAGTTTGCGGGCAAAGCATGTCTGGCTTAAAATAACCGGTGAAACGGGACTTGTGGTTGTTGTCCCGAAGGGGTTCGATACCAGCCGCATCCCATCACTCCTTTCAAAGGAGAAGGAGTGGATAGAGCGGAATCTCCATCGGATTATCACCCGGTATCGCCAGTATCAGTCATTTGCCAATGAACTCCCGGAAGAGATTCCCCTGAAGGCAATCGGACACACCTGGAAGGTGAAGTATCACAAGGCAGCCTGTCCGGAAATCCATCTTTACGAGGATGATGCCTTAACCGTTTCCCTCTGGGGAGATGTGGAGGATGTGGATAAGTGCCGGATTGCCCTATCCTTCTGGTTAAGAGCAAAGGCGAAAAGATATCTTGTCCCACTGCTTAAGAAAATCAGCAGGGAAAAGATGCTCCCCTTCCAGAATGTCTCCATCAAGGGACAGAAAACCATCTGGGCAAGCTGTACACAAAACAAAAACCTCAATATCAATTACAAGCTCCTGATGATTCCCCCGATACTTGTGCATTATGTTTTTCTCCACGAATTATGCCACACGCGGCACATGGACCATTCGCACCATTTCTGGGGACTTGTGAAGAATCTGGAGCCGGGATACAGGGAATATGACAGTGCGCTGAGGACAGCCTGGCGAGCCCTTCCGGCGTGGGTGCATAAATAAATCTTGAGTTCTGGTATCTCACCTCAGGATTGTTTCTTAACACTTTTTGCCCGCCCGAATGACTACTTTCCCTTTTTTACTCTCATATCCGAAAGTTTTTTGTGGACATGAGAACTGAAGGAGAAATATTATATTTTTATAAAGGACATAGAAGGATAATTTTGCGAAAAAAGGGGCGCATTCAAGATGAATGATGAAGACCGTGGTTATATCTTTCTCACACATCTCTTCACCGCTATCCCACTCTGGGGGATTCTTTTCAACGGTATCATGTGGCATGCGTTTAAGGAGAAAAGTCGTGATATTGTCTTTAATGCCCATCAGGGCATATTTTTCCAGGCAATCTTTCTCGCGGCTGTACTGATGGGGTTGATTGTCCACCTCTTCACCAAACTGGTTAGTGTGATAAATGGCTCCCTTGCGTCTGTTTTAAGTTCCGTCAACTTTTTGATAATCATACTTTTCATGGTGGCTTATGAACTGACCTGCCTGTTTGCCATGTGGAACACCCTTCAGGGACGGAACTTTGAATATCCGATTATCGGGGAGAAACTCCGCGAGTGATATGGTCTGATATATAGAATGCCTGACAAAAATAATCCGCCTGAGGCGGCGTGTCTACGACGTGAAACATTCCTATCTAAGTGAACATAAATACAAGACATTCGCAAATATGAAGTAAAATTGGATTGACAGGAAAATATTATGGCGTGATAAGAACATTCCCGATTTTGGAAATATGACTCAAAGAAGGATTTATCCTTGTTCTTCATCCCACATGGGATGTGCAGGAAGAAAATTCAAACTTTCAAGTGGAGCATCTTTATTGAAACGCACTGTATTATATAACTGGCACAAGTCACACGGTGCCAAAATGGTTGAATTCGCCGGTTGGGAAATGCCCCTTCAATACACAACCATCAGCGAAGAACATCTGGGAGTCAGGGAAAAGGCGGGGCTTTTTGACCTTTCCCACATGGGGCGCATCCGAATCCGCGGGAAGGACAGAATCCCTTTTATGCAATATCTCTTCACCAATGACCTGATGACTATAAGTGAGGGGGGTATTATGTATGGCTTTTTATGCAATTCAAACGGAGGAATCATCGATGACATCACGGTGTATCTCATTGAGGATTATCTGATGCTTGTTGTAAATGCCTGCAACACGGAAACGATTCTCAACTGGTTGAGGTCGAGCGCGAATAATTTTGAGGTTGAAATTGAAGATGTAAGCATTTCCCTGTTGATGCTTGCCATCCAGGGACCTCGCGCACAGGATATCATGTACGGGCTTTCAAGGATAGATTTGAGCAATATCCAATA
>JAPLSR010000211.1 GCA_026398545.1 Candidatus Sumerlaeota bacterium
ATAATTTATCAGGCAATTTTTCACCTAAGTATTGAGGAAAACAAAACAAGGCGTGTCACAGGAATGTCATTCTGAAGTTGTTGAAAAAAATGGAGTGGTGAATTCCGGAAAAGTACCATCTCTCTCCCTCCTTATTGAACCGAATGACACCCACCTGCCGGGCAAAAAATTCACCGATGCCATTCTTATTCTTTCAATCATTATATTCAAATCCCTCCTTGCCATTGCCGCATTTCTCATAGGGTTCAGGATTCTGATGTATGATGAGGTGGCGCGGTGGTTGATGCTGAATACGTGGATACGCTCACCCTTTCTCGCGCCCGGAGACCATGTTTGGCTGGGGGGATTTTTTTATCTCTGCGGAACAGTGATGAAAATTGCAGGGACATCATTCGCGGTTTGCAAGATTCTCCCCCTTTTCTTTTCCTTTGGTTCCATTATTGCAATGTATCTTCTATGCCAGAAACTATATAAAAGCCAGTTTTTTTCTGGACTACCTTTCTATATGCCGCCGGTTTTGTCAACACGTGGCTTAGTCTCTCTTTAATGCCAGAAATATTTACCATCTTTTTCCAGACGTGGGGATTTTATTTTTTATTAAAAGGGGTTGACAAACATCATCCCTGGGAAGTGCTCATAGGTTGTCTGGGTATAGGATTGAGCACATCATTCCGGTATGAACAGTGGTGTTTGAGCGCCGCCCTGAGTCTTGTTCTGCTCGGATTACTTATTAAAAGATGGATAAAGTCGGGGACGTTTGTGCTTTCCCTAGTCCTCTTGAATTTTTACATTGTATTCTGGATACTCCTTGCATGGTTCAGACACGGAGACCCACTTCTCCTCCTGAAGAATGCCAAAACCTTCAATGTCAGGGCGTCTGGAAATCCCGCCCTTTTTCTATGGATAAATCTTAAGACCGATGACAGCATTGTTTTTGCCGTTGGGGCTCTTGCCATGATTTTTGCACTCTTTGCTCGTAACCGCACCCTGAGGGTATATGCTGTGATGTCCTTCATTTTTTCCCTCTTCTTTATTTATATCCAGAAAGTGGGAACTGCAGGCACCATCTGGCGAATTGCCCAGGGGTGGCGCGCCATGCTTATACCTTTTTTGCCTTTTGCTATCCTGCTGGTCAGGAAACATATTTCACCCGGCATGGTTCATCGTTACTTGGCCGTTCTCCTGATATTATTTCTGCCTGTATATACTGTTCATCAATACCGGGGTATGCAAAAACTGACGCGTTGCGGGCTCCCTAATTCCTTTCTGGCACTTGGAGAATATCTCAATTTTGAAAGAAAAAATCCAACACTCTTGACCGAGCTGAGAAAAGCGAAACCCCGTCTTTTTCTTCTCTTTAACAAAGAGGACGCCGGGTTGCCATATTTTACAGTGGGCTATCTCAGCGGTTTGAGCGGAGAGAGCATCCTGTATGGTAGAAAAGTTCCTTCACAGCCCTACCTGCTCATAACGCGCAATGGAACCATGTCAGAACCCTACCGGTTGGTTATTAATATTGGGGAATGCTCTATTTGGCGGCCGACAATTGCAGGAGAAAAGGGTGAAGAAAGAAAAAAGCCATGAAAAGGTCCTTGCCCCGTCCCCTCCCTTGAACTGTGGCTTTAAAAAGGGGGGCGCTTGTCAGCGGGGTGGCGCTCCTCTGCCTCATCGGCATAATGGCACTTCCCGGGAAAAACAAGAAGGTATGTTATGAAAGCAATGTATGAGAAGGCACTAACAGCCTGCCGGATATGCTCCTCCAATGAATGTGAGCCTCACCTTGAGAAGTCCGGCGTCCAGATTTATCAATGCCAATCATGCGGCGTCCAGTTCTGGAATCCTGAACATATTGAAGAGATAGAAAAGATTTATTCCAGGGACTACTTTGTGAGCGAATCCGCCCCCACAGGATATAATAACTATTTTTCTCTCGAACAGGCATTGCGAAAGGTCTTCAGAAAACGCCTCAAGCGGATGAAGAAAATGAATCCCGGCATTGCCACATGCCTTGAAGTGGGGAGCGGACCCGGCTTTTTTCTCGATGAGGCGACAAGGTTTCACATCCGGGCAACAGGCGTGGAGGTTTCGGAATTTGCTTGCGCCTGGGGACGAAATCATCTCAATATTTCACTCATTGCGGGGAAGGTGGAGGATTCAAGTCTGCCGCGGGATTCATTTGACGTTGCCTGTATGTGGGATGTGATTGAGCATCTCCCCAATCCAGTGTCAACACTGCGACACATCCGGGGATTACTGAAAAGCGGAGGCGAACTCTGGCTCTCAACGGGTGACGCTGGCAGCCTTGCAGCGAGGCTCAGCGGCAAACGCTGGCATCTTTACACTATACCGGAACACCTTTTTTTCTTTAACGGAAAAAGCATCCGCAAGGCGCTCCAATTGGCAGGGTTCGAAATGAGACTCTCCTTCCATGAAACGGTTTATGTCCCTTTAAGCTACATCCGCGAGCGGCTTGTGAAAACACTGAATCTCCCTCTCCCCTTCTTAAAAAAAAGCAAGATTCTCATCCCGATTAATCTGTTTGACGTCATGACGGTCTATGCAAGAAAATCTCCGGCTGTATGAAGGAATGAAAATTAAATTTAGCATTCGATATGCTGGCTCTGATAAATCCTGAACTGCGGGTAAAAATATGGCAACTGTAAGCATCGTCATACCGTGTTACAATGAGGAAGATAATATCATCCAGATCAAAGAGGCGATATGCGAGACGCTATCCGGCATGGCGCTTGACCTGGAATTCATCTTTGTGGATGACGGCTCGAAGGATAAAACCTGGGAGGTGCTCTCCCACCTTTCCCTTGCCGATTCTCGCGTTAAGGGATTGAAATTATCAAGAAACTTCGGACATCAGTCAGCGATTCTTGCGGGGCTCCACCATGCCAGGGGGGATTGCGTCATCTCCATGGACTGCGACCTCCAGCATCCGCCATCCGTCCTTCCCGAATTTATCAACAAATTCAACTTTCTTTCCGATTACAAAATTGCAAAGAATGCGGGGGACTTTCGTCTCCTGGACCGCAGGGTGCTTGACAAGATATTGCAGTTCCACGAGACTGACTTATTCCTGAGAGGTATTGTGAACTGGATGGGGTTTAATGTCGCCCACGTCCCCTATAATCAACCGCCACGTCTGCACGGGGATACGAAATACCGTCTGGGAAAGATGCTCGGTCTTGCCCTGAACGGCATTGTCTCCTTCACAAGCCGTCCCCTTTATATAGCCTTTGTTACAGGGGGAATTTTTATCATCTTCTCATTAATTTACATCATATTCATCATTGCCCGGTGGCTGATGGGATTCAAAATCATCCTCGGGTGGACATCTATCATCGTCCTGATTCTACTCTCCACCGGCTTCCAGCTGCTCAATCTTGGAGTCATCGGGGTATATCTCGCCTCGCTTTACAAAGAGACAAAGAGCCGTCCCCGATTCATTATCTGGGACTCCGTGGGTCTGAATAATGAGAATAAGAAGTGAATGGATAGATGTGGTACATCTATCGAAATCGTGAGATGCACCCTGACCACATTTCGTGCAAATCTGCCTTGACAATAGACGTTTTCCGAGGGGTAATACCCGAAATAAATGAGATGAATGTACCAAAAGGAGGATTTCGGAATGAAATCATCCCGATTAATTAGTCTGGTTTTTTCATTTGTGCTTCTCTGTTCGCTATTCAGCGGTTGCAAGGGTAAAGAGGCGGAAAGAAAAAAGGCTGAGGAACTCACATTCAAGAAGGAACATGTGGACAAGATTAATCAGCGCCTGAATGAGATTAATGCTGAAATCGACCGGCTTGAAAAGGCAATCGCCGACCTGAATCGCGATGTCGATAATTATATCTTTAATGCCAGAAGCGGCATCGTCTCCATCAAGAACTCCCATAAGGACATCCAGAAGTCCATGGAAGAACTCCATAATTACATCATCCCGCCAGAGCCATCCAAAAAGCCCGGCTTACACTGGTTTGTCAAACTTCTCATCCTGCTCATTATTATTATCGCCATCGCCTTCGCCGTCATGCTCTGGCGCGGCAGACAGAAAGAGTCCGAGGAAGAGGAATTCTCTTTCGAAGAAGAGTCCTCCTATAACGAGGATACCGGTGAGCACGATGATGAAAAATAAATGGGAGGATTGAAGCATCCGAGGGTCTATTGATTGTGCAGTTCATTTGAGCTATTCATCATATCAAAGTGTCGGCACACTACTACATCGAGTAACTGAAAATAATTACCAATTTTGAATCATGACTCCACAGACTTTATGGGCAAGGAAAAGCGCATCCCCTCTTTTTTTCTCCTGAGTGGTTTTCTTTTTATTCTGGGTTATTTCCTCATGGCTCCTTCCCTTGGATTTTTCACCCCGCAAACATTCTCCACCACGGGCGGTCCGTTTAATTTTGTCCCGATTTCGGATGACCTTTATCGCTCCCCCATCCGCCATTTTCCGCCGTGGGAGCTGGCTTCAATCTTCTGGAAGGTCTTTTTACTCCTGCCGGCATCTGTCTGTCTTGCACTTTACCTTAGCGTGCGAAGGTCGCCTTTTCTTGAGAAATTTCAAAATGCCGCCATCTTCAAATCCTCAAAATATTTCTATCTTCTCTCACTACTCACGCTCCTCTCTTTCATCATCATCCTTTCGACCACAATGTTTGTTCTGAGGAGAACACCGGTGACAGATGATGAGAACGCCTATCTTGCGCAGGCGAATATTATGCTGGGGGGGCACATTCTTGCACCGCCGCCACCCGTGGAAAAAAACTTCACCAATACGTTTATTATCACGAGCGGCAGCATGCTGACCGGCAAATACACTCTGGGGCACCCAGCCCTTCTGGCAGTTGGAAAGGCGCTGGCAGGGACATTTTACGCCATTCCCATCCTCCTTGCCCTCCTCACCATCTGGCTCACTTATTTAATCGGGAAAGAAATGTATGACTTGAAGACGGGAATCCTGGCGGCATTCTTTTTAAGCATCTCCCCCTTCTTTCTTCTCAATGCCTCCACACTTCTCTCCCACGCCCCAACTCTATTCTTTCTTGCGCTTTTCACCTTCGCATTTCTGAAAGGGACAAAGCGCCGTGGTGCGGGGTGGGGTCTCCTGACAGGACTTGCAATCGGGGCGGCATTTAACATCAGACAGATGAGCGCCCTGGGGTTTGCATTACCCTTTGTCTTCTGGCTCCTCTGGCGACTTTTCTCACATAAAGAAGGCTCAAGTCACATCCCTTTTATTCTTTCCTGCGTTGCGGGATTTGCCGCCTGGGGAATCTTCACCCTCTGGTATAATCGCCTTGTGACAGGCTCACCCTTCACCTTCCCGTTCAACTATTATGACCCTTCTGAACGACTCGGTTTTGGCCCCATGCTTCAGGACTTTAGATATACCCACACGCCGCTGAAGGGACTCCAGAACCTTCTGGTGAGCATGGGGCGTTTTAATCTGTGGTTTCTGGGGGTGCCCTGGTCGCTTCTTTTCATCCTGCCAGTCCTTTTTCAGAAAGTGTCCGCCTGGGCGGACAGGGCATGCGGTGTCGTTATTCTCACCTTTTGTATAGCGTATATTTTTTACTATTCCCCCGGCGTACCAGACACAGGTCCTGTTTACTATTTTGAGATGCTCTTGCCCGTGTGCCTCCTCACCGCAAGAGGGATATTCCTCTTGAAAGAGCGAACGCCCTCAGAGGGGCAACAACCGACTGCGGGGAATTCCTCTTCCTTCCCCATGCCGCACCTTTCAGCCTTCGCCACTTATTTTCTCGCCGTCTCCCTTATTCTGAGCCTGATAACCTTCTGGCCTGAAAAGGTATTATATATGAGCAGTCTGACGGAGAAGCTGAGGGAGTCTTATGAACTTGTGGAAAAAAGTGTGGAGCAACCGGCGCTTGTCTTCATACGCTCATTACCCCAGGCGGGCTGGGTTTATGGCTACCGTCTCACAGACCCGTATCTTCAAGGTCCGCTTCTTTACTGTCGTGACCTGGGACCGGAAAAAATCGTGGATGTCATCCATCATTTCCCAAAACGTCATTACTATATTCTCTCATATAATTCCGACAAGGGTCAAAGCGAACTGATTCCCTTTACAAAAAAGGATTTGGATAACTACTTGCATCCTAAATAATAATAAGGCATACAACGTCTTGTTAACATAATGCGTCTAAGTATATATAAAGTGCAAAATTAAGATGAACAAACAATTCTGCACTCTCAATTTGGGGAGAATATAAAATCTAACAGGATATGAGCATGTATTGGATTAAAGTTCCGAGATTTGTCACATACGCCCTGATTTTTTTGTGTTTTCATTCCATGTTTGCCATTCAGGCATCTGCAACGACAACCACATCTCAGACACTTGCAATTTTATCCGAGAATTACACCTTCATTGCATGGACAGAGAGCGCCCTCGGCGCGGCTGAGTTTCCCACCACACCAATAGAACGGCTCGCAAACTATGAAAACCTGAGCCTGCGTCAGTGTCTTGACCTCGCCATAGCGAACAACTTTGACATTCAGACAAGCAAACGCGACCTCCTCATCAGCCAATCCTCCTATCGCGAGGCGCAGGCTGAGTTCATCCCCTCATTTATACTCGGCGCACAGACAGGCGTGGGAAAGGACCGCGTAAAACTTAACGGTGACCGCACAGAGACCCATAGGAACAGCCAGAGCGCCTCCCTCACTGCGCAACAGAACCTTGCCACCGGAGGCTCAATCCAGGCATCCATGGAAACCGGCAGCCCCTCCTGCGGGGCGGGGGTTTGCGCCGCGGTCTTGCCGACATTCGAGCAAGCCGCCTTTCTTTCATCAATAGTGAAATCTCGGATGCCTTGAGCCGCCGTGACATTGCCCTTACAGTCATCGAACAATATTACAGCATTCTGCGCGCCAAGAGCCAGCTGCGTGTCAGCTTAGATGCCCTCGAGCAGAAAGCCAACTTCCTTGAGGCAACAAAGATTAAATTCAGTCTTGACCAGATACCTGAGAGCGAGATATCCCGCGCGGAGGTTCAATATCTCCAGGAGCGGGACAATGTAGTGTCACGCCAGCAAACCTATGACGACCAGATTGAGGGACTACTTACCCTTCTCGGACTGCCCCTCCAGACAAAACTCAGCATCCAGGACATTACAGAACTTCTCCTGAAAATCGGCAAGGTGGAGTTGCCCATGCTCGACCAGTGCATTGCCGAGGCAATCGGAAACAGGATGGAACTCGTCCAGAGCGATATCGCTGTCCGCCAGCAGGAAATCGCCCTTGACACGGCGCAA
>JAPLSR010000295.1 GCA_026398545.1 Candidatus Sumerlaeota bacterium
ATATTTTGAACCCATCATATAAATGCCCAAGGAGAATAATAAAAAAGTCAAGATGTAAAAACCCTGTGAAATTTTCAGTGGATGATGCTTTTCTATTTTGCCGTCTCGTCGAATCGTTCCATCTGAATATTCATCTGGCTGGTTTCCCCTTCCTTCATCTCGCCCAATTCAATCTGTTTATCCTTAAAGCCAAGAGCCCTGAAGAAAAACTTGTTTGCATATAATGGCCAATGTTTAAAACTAAAACTGCCATTTTTATCGACTTTGTATTCATCATTAAGTAGGTCGAAGCATAAACAGACTGCATTGGATATGGGTCGTCCCTGCTTATCGGTTATTTTTCCTTTCAGGGTGCAGCCATGGTTCAGATTGATGATGACGTCATTCTTTTGCGTAGGACATTCCTTTCCGTCATAGACAATTTGCGTTCTGCCCCACGCGTAGTCAGGCGCTCGTGCGCAAACTTCATAGAGCCGGTGTTCCTCATAATTGGGAAAATTTCGATTGAATTCCACTTTAAAATCAGGACCTTTCATGTTTGAAATGCGTATATCGCCAGAACATCCGGCAGCTTTTCCCTTAGAATTGAGCCCCCTGATTACGGAGCGAATGTCAATACGGGATATCGGTTTCCCGGTTTTCTCATCCAGCACAAGTCCTCTTATCATGAAAGGTTTAACTATCGTAACGGGAATTTCAGCCTGTAAAGATTGGGGCCACAATCCCCGTTCGCATTCCGCATATTGAGGATGTTTAATTCTGATTGAAACACTCTTGTCTTTTTTCAACACAATGTCTTTCAGATTTGCCCGACCCTGCGAATCGGTTATTGTTTTCTGGGTTAGCGTGTGCGGCTGAGTTTCATAGAGAATTGTGGCATCTGAAACCGGCTTCCCCTGTTCATCTTGCACAAGAAGGGCAAAATCTCTTTTCTTACCCTCAACAACGAGTGATTCCGGCATGGAATGAAGAATCACTTTGACATATTTCTTTCCGGTAAATTCGGTTTTGTCCATTGTAAACCAGGCATATTGGGGATGCTCAAAACCGATCCAGCCCTGCGTGCTGATGATATTTTCACCATAAAAACGTCCCATGACATCCGTTATAATAGCCGCATCTGAGAGAGGCCAGCTGCGAGATATGAAAACCACCCGGCAATCGGATATCGGCTTGCCTTTCTCATCATAAACATAGCCGGCAATGGTAATGCCGGTTACAGGCGCCGGCTTATGTTTCAGAATGGCGCAACTCCAGAGAGGCAAAGTTATGAGAATTGGGAGTATAAACTTATTCATATTTATAAGTCCCTCCATTTAAGAATTTTAGTTATACGGAAAAAAAATTGGGGTCAATCTCCATTAAACCTTAGAGAAATAATTTAATTTGTCCGCAAAAGGATATTAATAACAAGTCCAGCCGTCTGTTGGTTCAGGCACAGGGGTTGTTAAGATTTGAATATAGCCTGTGTCTGGCGCATAATCATAGTAGCTGCTATTAAAACCGTGCTCTGCGGCGGCTCTTACTGACATATAATCCCCGGATTTGCGCGTCAGGAGACTTAAGTTAAAATTCAATTTAATCCCTGTTGGAACAGGGTCAAACGGCGCATCATAAGAGATATTTGCAAATTCCGCCCCGATGCCGCTTGCATCAAGTGGAACCCACCCTGAATCATATCTTTTTAATACCGGCGCCTTCTGCGCTAAATCATATCCCACATAATAATCAAGCCCATCCGGCGGCATGCCGGTTGCAGTATCGTTATCAGATTCAATATAAAAACCAAAAAAGCTCGGCTCATCAGGCTTATTCATTAGATTAACCAACATGGTTGCAAAGATTATATATGTTTCTGCGCAATGCCCCCATCCTAAGAACCTGTAAAACGTCATCTCCTCATATATACATTTCCCATCGGTTGCGGCATCACTGCCCTCAGCGCCACGCCCGGTTTTCTGAGAATCATTATGGTCTTTCCATACAAGGGCAACCTGCTTTGCGTGAAACTGCTGAAGGTCATCCGTTTTTGTCCCTGTCCTTCTCACACCCGGATACATAATATTTTCCCGGTCTTTATCATCCTGGACTCCATCGCCATTCGTGTCATATCCTGTATATGCGGGATAATCGGGATAATCCCCCACTGGATTGCCATGCTCGGTCGTGGTGCTGTCGGGTGTTGCGCCCATCCAGTGCCCAAACTCATGAGAGGCTGAACTCGGCGGGCAACTTTGACCTATCTCGATATAATTCTCATCAAAACAACGACCAGGATTGCCGGGAAACGCAGTGAAATAAGCAGAGCCATAAATATTTATCGCCCCCGCAACTTTGCCATCGCCGACATTGTCAACCGTATCGGGAGCCCCCACCTGGACAAATTTAAAACTGCACGCCCAATCCGTATTCATAGCCGCCACCCAGCTTTCCATCTGCGCCGCCGTGACGCCGGAGCCCTTAACGATGTGCTTTGCGACCTTTATCTCAATCTGAACCTCTGCAAATATAATCTGCTGATGAGTCATTCCCCATAAGAGGAATATTATACCGGTCAACATAACTATTTTTTTCATTTTTCAACCTCTCTATTTAGCTTTCTATTTTTTATGACCACTGAATATATGTCAATATTTATTCTCATAGTGTTACTTTTAGGATTTCCTGTATTGTGTCCCCGTGGTTAAATTTTTTGCCCGGAATTTTCCCCGACCACTATTATCCTTATCTCTCTGCTGATGCTTATATTTTTTTGAGAATATCCCCCTGCGGTAATATCACTTATCATGGGGGCGAGGTCTTTTTCCCTCAACAGGGGATATTTCATAACTGATTATGACCCTGTCTTGCGCCTCTGTCAAATCTTAACCTCTCGCAATATGGAAATTTTTCACTTTCGCCTCAGTGCCGGTTTTAGTTGACAAGCAAACAGGAGCGGGAAAAGACTTCTTACGCCTTTTTGAATAATATTCTTCAGGACGGACTATTTATGGAACCAGATGAGGTAAAACCGCGTCTCTCCACCTGTATTTTCCTTCTCCTTGCGGTGGCGTGGATTTTTTCCATGAAATCATGCGTGGATAATCGAATTGGGGTTGCCTATGCCAGCGACCTCGAAAAGATTTTCAACCAGATGAATCAGGGAATATCTTTGAAAGATAAGAAAGATGCCATAGTGGAGCGAGATAATCTTCAAAAAAAGCTGGCTGAGATGTACCGCTTCCCCAAGCTCTTCTTTTTCTTCTTCGTCTTTATTGCGGTGGGACTGGGCACCTGGGGGGCAATCCTTATCGCCAGATTTCCCGAGGAGTCCCGCATAAGGAGACAAAGCTCCATTGCCTTTGTCATATCCCTGGTCGCCCTTGTTTTTATCCTGTTCAGCTTCTTCCTGATGGAGTATCATCACATTGTGAGCCTTGGATGGGTGCTTTTTTTCCTTCTTGCGCAATGGACGCTCATCGGGTTTTCGGCGGCGCTTTATTTCTCAAACAATTTTTATGAGACGCTCCTGGGTTTGAAACAGGATAAGAACCTTATTCAAGGACCGCCGCCTCCCGCGTGGGAATGAAAGAGTTCCCGACTTTTGAGAGTCGCCGACTCCGCCAAAGCGATAGCGACGACTGGAATGGACAAAGGGTTCCGGGGTATGAAGATTAACAGCCCGGATAATGAACGTATCAAATATCTTGCACGCCTCCGGAAAAGCGCCGAATTCCGACGCCAGGAGCGACAATTCTTAATTGAGGGTCATGTGGCGGTCCGCTCCATCCTGGTGAATCGTCGCCGACCCCTTGAGATATTCTGGTGCCTGCATCTACTCAAGGAACCTTCCGCTATCCTTGAAGCGGCGGAAAAACTCAAAATACCGCTCACCGAGCTCTCATCAAAGGCATTTGCAAAAATCAGCGATGTGCAATCGCCGCTGGGAATAGCCGCATTGTTTCCCTTCTTTGAATATGACCCGATGGAGCTCTTTCGGAACCGGGCGGCGCTTTTCATATCCTGCCACGGGGTGCAGGACCCCGGCAATCTGGGGACTCTCATTCGCACAGCCGATGCCGCTGGAGCTGCCGCCGTTATCACCCTGCCGCCCTCCGCATCCTTTTATAATCCCAAGGTTGTGCGAGCCTCGGCGGGCTCCATCCTGAACATCCCGCTCCTTTCACTTGAGGAGAACGAATTTCTCAATTATACAAAGAAGTTCGGGCTTCACCTCTTTGCGGCAGTCCCGCGGGGCGGACGCCCCTTTCGCAAGGTTGTCTTTAAAAGACCATGCTGTATAATGCTCGGCTCGGAGGCGCACGGTCTTCCCTCCGCCATCCGGAATATCTCCACACCTGTGACCATCCCCATGCGCGAAGGGGTTGAATCCCTGAACACCGCCGTTGCCGGCGCTCTCCTCCTTTATCAGACGGCGGGCGAGGGGAAAAAATGAGTTGCGGCAACCTGATGCGAGAGGCGGACATCCCTCCCCTGCCCTCACCTGTCTATGATTCACATGCGCATCTTGTAGATAAAGTCTTTGACGGCATCCGGGAGGAGGTCATTATCAGAGCAGGAAAAATCGGTCTTGCCGGCATCATCGTCCCCGGAGACACACTCAAGGCGAGCCACGAGGCACTGCAACTGACAAAGCGGCATCCAGACTTCCTCCGAGCCGCCGTCGGCATCCATCCTTACGATGCAAGGTATTATTCGGATGCCGCTGAACAGGCGCTTGCCACTCTCGCCTCCGACCCGCTCATCGTTGCCATCGGGGAGATCGGGCTCGACCACAGAAAAGATGGAAGCGACCCATCGCCCCATGATGTCCAGCGGGAGGTCTTTCTGCGCCAGATGGCTCTCGCAAAAAAACTGAACCTCCCCGTCATCATCCATTGCCGCAATGCCTATCGGGAACTGATTGATATCCTTTCAGGGATTCATGAGCAGGCTGGGGACATGAGCGGGGTCATCCATTGCTTTTCAGGGAAAAAGGAAGATGCACTTCGGCTGATTGCTCTCGGTTATCATATCGGCTTCACAGGGACGCTCACTTTCACCAACGCCCCTGACCTCAGGGAAACGGCTGCCGCGCTTCCGCTTGAGCGCATCCTTATTGAGACGGACAGCCCTTATCTTACGCCACATCCCTTTCGCGGCGTTCGCCCCAATGAGCCGATGTATGTGCGGTATGTGGCGGAAGCGCTTGCCGGATGCCACGGAATCAGCCTTGAGGAGGCCTGCCTCGCCACCTTTAGAAACACGGAACAATTGTTCAAATGGCGCGCCTGAGGGCGCAAATCATCCCTTTATATATTTCTTCATAAAAGCGAGGCTCCTGGGAACGCCTGCGCTGGCAGGCTCAAGTCCCTCATATTCTATGGAAATCATGCCGGAGAATTTCTGCTTCTTTAAAAGCCTTAAACTTGCCGCCAAATTGGCTACCCCTTCCCCCAGCACACACCCCGCATATTTCTTGCCCGCAAGCGAGGTGAAAATACGCATCTCATCAGCCGGCGCAGGGGCAAAATCCTTGCAATGGACATGTTTCACATATTTGAGCACCTTTTTCACAGATTCGTTAGATGTCTCATCCACAAGGAGGAAATTTCCCAGGTCAACAGCGGCGCCGAATTTAGCCGAACCAACCTTTTTAATAATCTCCAGCACCTGTCTCGCCGAGCCGCTCAAGGTTCCGTGATTCTCCATCGCCATGACAACATTCTTCTCCTCTGCAAGCGAAATGCAGGCGCGGAATCCCTCCACAATCCAGGGGAGGGCTTGTTCATAAGTAATGCCATCCTTCTGGGAGCCGCCAAAAACGCGCAACACCGGTGCGCCCAGTTTCGACGCCGTCTGGATGCCCTTCTTCACATATCCCACCTGCTGTTTGCGGACGGGTTCATCCCTCTGGGCAAAATCATTCCCGATGGAATAGCAGCCGATTCGGATGCCGCATTCCGCCGCGAGTTTTTTCACGGCAAGAATCTCCTCATCAGTCTCCCTCAGGAAACAATCGAGGAGTTCCACGGCGGCATAGCCCTCCTTTGCGGCATAGCGGATAAAATCCGCCACGGAGAGTTTCCTCGTAAAGGCATCCTTTTCAAAACTCCACATGCTCAGACCAATAAACATATTTTCGCCTTTTTTTTCATTTTAACGATTCAAAAGAAGAGAAAATGAGTAATAATGCCCACATTCAATTGCAAGGATTTTCTTTAAAAATAATCTGCTCAGATGGATAATTTAATGCTGGGAATACTAACCGGAAAAATTTCAAAAACACATTGTTATTGACAAAAAACGTCTTACATTGGATAAAGAAAGTTGATTTTTTATAACATCAATTACTGGTTGGTAGTCGGCGAAAGTCAAAATCGAAATAATTGAAGGGATGATATTACCATGAAAAAGAGAATTTGCCATAATGTCTGCTCATTTATCTATACTTCAGGTTGCAAGATTTTAACTTTACTGCTGTTTATTCTTTTATCAATTTTGTCATTCACAGCCTCAGCCACAGTGATTAATGTGCCGACTGGTTATCCGACAATTCAGGCGGCGATTAATGCCGCCACGGATGGTGATGAAATCATCGTCTCGCCCGGCACTTATGTAGAAAACATCAACTTCAGCGGGAAAAATATCATCCTGCGCTCCACTGACCCGACGAGTTCTACGGTGGTCGCCAGCACTATCATTGACGGCTTTTACAACGGCTCTGCGGTTACTTTCTATGGAACAGAACCTCAGACCTGTCTTCTCGCTGGTTTTACAATAACTTATGGGCATTCGCCCCGAGGCGGTGGTATAAATGGCAATGGCACTCTGGCAACAATACAATTAAATAATATAATCAATAATAGTGCCTATGGCTCTTTTCCTGATGGATGTGGCGGCGGGCTCTATGATTGCGGCGGCACCATCCAGAACAATACCATCTCTGGCAACTCGGCTGATTGGGGCGGCGGGCTTTACGTGTGCGCTGGCACCATCCAGAACAATTCCATCACGGGCAACTCGGCTGGGAATGGCGGCGGGCTTTGCTATTGCAACGGCACCATCCAGAACAATACCATCACGGGCAACTCGGCTTATTCTGGCGGCGGGCTCTCAATTAGCGGCGGCAACATCCAGAACAATATCATCTCTAATAACTCGGCTTCTTATGGCGGCGGGCTTTATAATTGCGGCGGCACCATCCAGAACAATACCATCTCCGGCAATTCGTCTACTGGAAATTATTTTGGTGGGGGTGGGCTCTTTTCTTGCGGCGGCACCATCCAGAACAATACCATAAAATTATTGGCAACTTGGCTACAGGAAGCGATGGATATGGCGGCGGGCTCTATCAATGTAATTTCATCATTCAGAATAACTTAATTTATTTTAACTCAGCTAATAATGGTGGCGGGATTTATGATTGCGATGGCGTTATTCAGAATAATAATATTCTTGAAAACTCGGCGACTCAACAAGGTGGTGGGCTGTATGGCTGTCAGGCATCTATCAGGAATTGTATTATCTGGGGAAATTCTGCTCCGACTGATGCACAACTTTATGATTGTTTCCGTCCTTATTATTCTTGCATCCAGGACTGGACAGTCGGCGGACCGGGAAATATCACTGCTGACCCGCAAATGCAACCCGATAAAATCCATTTAACCGTCAATTCGCCCTGTATTGATACCGGTTTTTACATTGATGATTTAAAAGAAGATTTTGATGGCGACCCAAGACCATTTGGCTCAGGTTTCGATATCGGAGCTGATGAGTATATACCCAAAAAAACAGCTGTTAAACCTAATGTGTGGATATTGTACGAGTGATAACAGAACCTCTGTAGCTATACTGAGAAGACATTTTTTACATAGGACTTACTATTTTAGTGAGTCCTCTTTTTTATTATTTTTTAATTCCGTATTATAATTTCGGAGGGTCAGACCCACCAAATAGTTCAATTTGCTAACTATTTGGTTTATAGGTCCCCACGTGCCATTTTTTTCAAAGGGATATTTTTTACTTTTTGGTTCGGAAAATAACATGATATAAGGAAAAGTTGAAATCAATTTATTTATTTTAAATTAATTGGCGGGTCTAAACCCAATTGTCTATAAACTCACAACACAGCCTCAACGGGCAACTGAAACGCCTTCAGCCCCTCTGAACGGTTTTTCTTGCGAACCTCTCCAAGTTTCTCAAGAAGGGGGGCGGCAACCTCATCTTCCACCACGCATAAAAGGACGTTGTTTCCCTTGGGCCAGACGTTTGTCAGCATGTGCGCCCCGCTGCCGCTTCCCTTTCCCAATACCTTTGTCCACTTGGTGTAATTCATAACGCCGCTTTTCTCAAGGAGGTCCATAACCTCGTCATCCATCGCCTCATAATAAGCAATAATAATAGCCTTCATATGCCGTCCCTCTTTTAATCATGGGTTTTTTTCACATGCGTCTCTAAAATGCTATAAACTGTGGGGACCAATATGAGCGTGACAAATGTGGAAACAAGAAGTCCACCCAGGACTGTCAGCCCGATGGGGTTCCAGACCTCAGACCCCTGCCCTTTGCCAAATGCCATGGGTATCAGACCGGCGATTGTGGTCAGGGAGGTCATGAGCACGGGACGCAAACGGGTTCGGCACGCCTTGGGAACAGCCTCGAAAAGCGGCAGCCCGCGCGCCCGCAAAAGATTTGTATAGTCCACAAGGACGATGGCATTATTTACCACCACGCCTATAAGCATCAGGAGTCCTAAGAAAACAACAATGTTTATATGATGCCCCCCAAGGAATATTGCCCAGATGGTCCCTGTGAGGGAAAAAGGCACAGAGAACATGACCACGAAGGGGTCAAGCAGGGACTCAAACTGGGATGCCATTATCATGTAAACAAGAAAGATGCCAACAATGAGGGAGAGGGTCAGCCAGAAAAAGGATTCCCGCTGTTCTGTTGCCTGACCCGACATGATGACCTCCACGCCGGATGGGATGTCCAATTTGGCAATCTCCTTTTCGATATCTGCCACAACATCGCCAAGGGAGCGATTGTCAACACTCCCCGTAACATTCACAATCCGCCCCCGGTCTTTTCGGTCAATTGTGACCGGCCCGTATTCCACACCAACATTTGCCACATTATCCACACGCATCATCTCTCCCGAAGGGAGGCGCAAGGATGATGCAAGCACGTCTTTGATGTCGCTCCGGTCTTTCTCACGATACCGAACAAAGATGACATATTCATCGCCATGAATCCGATACCTGCTTGCCTCAGTTCCATAGATGGCGGCTCTTACCATGTCACCCACATCTGAAACATTGAAACCGATGGCGGATGCCTTTCCCCGGTCCACCCGGACCCTGAGTTCCGGTCTTCCCTTTTCCCGCGAGACATTGACATCAACCGTTCCCGGGGTATTAAGGGCGATCTGCTTGATTTTAGCGGCAATCGCGTCTGTAACATCCAGATCGTTTCCGATGATGTTCACAGTCAGCGGCCGCTCGCCTCCTAATAACATGCCGGCCATGGGATCGCCGGTATCAAGACGGTATTTCTCGATACTAAACAGTCCCTGAATTTTATTGATCCGCTGTCGAAAGCCGGCGGCGATTTCCTTTACATTACGGGAACGCTCCACTCTTGGAATCAGCCTGACGCCGAAAGACCCGACATGAGACCCTTCCGCTCCGCCCATGCCGCCCCCGCCCCCGCAATGTGTGAAAGTGGCGATCCGCTCCTTTTCCGGAACCTCTTCTTTGAGAATCTGATCTATTGTCCTCATGACTCTCGCCGTCTCCTCAACACGGGTGCCGACGGGAAGATACAAAGTGCCCTGAATCCTGGCGCTGTCCTGCTCCGGCATATACTCAGTCCCTAAGAAAGGAATAAGGAACAATGTCCCGCCAAAGATAAGAATGGCGGTCAGAATAACCATCGCCCTGTGCCGGAGCGCCCAGGCGACAAGGTCGCCATAGTTTTTTTCGATTGCCAGAAATATTTTTTCACTGAGGCGAAAAAACCAGCCGCTGCTCTCATTGCCGAATTTTGCCTTCTTCAACAGTTTGGAAGATAACATGGGCGTCAGGGTGAGTGCTGAAAAAAGCGATCCCATCATGACCACAATGGTGATGACGGCAAATTCGGAGAAAATGACTCCAGTTATTCCTTTTACGAAAAGGATTGGAAAGAAGATACAGACATTGGTGATGGTGGAGGCAACAACAGGCATGGAGACCTCGGAGGCGCCGTAGATTGCCCCTTCCGTGGGTCGCTCCCCCTCCTCCCTGTGTCGGGTGATATTTTCAAGAATCACGATGGCGTTGTCCACAATCATCCCGACGGCGATAATCATCGCAAAAAGGGTCATCATGTTAATAGTATAACCGAGAAAATATACCCCAATAACGGCGAGGATAAGAGAGAATGGGATCGTCAGACAGATAATCAGGGTGGCCCGCCATTGCCGGAGGAAAATCAGAACCGTCAGCATGGTGAGAAGGCCGCCGAGGATGAGACTACGGGTGAGGTCATGGATGGCGCTAACAATCTCTTCCGAGCCATCCATGACATTTATTATTTTTATGTCCGGCGGCAGGCGTTTTTTGACTTCTTCTATGCGCTTTTTGACAAGATTCGCCACTTGAACGGTGTTAGCGTCGGACTGCTTTTGCACCATAATCATGGCGGCTTTCTCGCTATTGATGGTGATTTGGCGGCGGATTTCCTCAAAACCATCTTCCACATTTCCAATGTCCGAGAGCCTGACCGTTGCGCCGTCGCGCGAGGTGACGACGATCTGGCGCATCGGGGCAACATCATTGAACTCACCTGGAACCCGCACAAGGTAGTCTGTGAGACCTTTTTTCACATTCCCCGCCGGCGTATCCTGGTTTTCCCTCGCTATGGCGTGAATCACATCCTGGGGTGTGAGATTGTAACTGGCAAGCCGCTCCCGATCGAGATCCACATTCACCTGACGATTGAGGGGAACCATGACGGATGCCGAACCAACGCCGGGCAGCCGCATCAAGGGGTCCGCCACGTCGTCTTCCAGAATCTTCTCCAGATGGCTATAACTTTCCTTCGATGTTACGCCGAAGATTATAATCGGGAAACGGGAAAAATCCATTTTCAAGACGCGCGGTTCATCAATTTCCTCGGGCAATATCCTTTTTACCCGTCCAATGGCATCGCGGACGTCGTTGGAGCGCGCATCGAGGTTCGTTCCCCACTCGAATGTCAGGGAAATAACCGAAGAGTCTTCTTTGGAGGTGGACGTTAT
>JAPLSR010000062.1 GCA_026398545.1 Candidatus Sumerlaeota bacterium
TATTGCAATGGCGGCGATAAGAATGATAATTATGATGATTCTCAGGAGCATCTTGAATGGTGAACCTCGTCTTTTTGGCTTTTTCTCGGCGAGCGCCATTGTTTTATTCTGAAACTCCTTTGCCCTATCGTGGCAAATCTCGCTGCAGAAAACGCCGATGTTCGTCACAATCTTGCAATCATCGCAGAGGGGAATAAAGCATGTTTTGCAACGAACATGTGCAAACCTGTCAGGGTGAAATTTGCATTTATCCATTTTTCGCCCACCCCTGCTGAAATTTAGTGATTCCTTGTATCAAAAATGTCTTACATGTCAAGCTGCTTTCCCGCACATACCATCTGGGGCGGAAATATATGCTGTCGTGTGAAATAAGCTGGAGAATTATTCTGACTTCTGAGCGGTGCGGCTCACATTTTCCTGCCATAAAAGGATAATGGTTATCACTATTATAACCGGTATGGCAATTATCCACTGCTGAATTGTGCTTTTTTTCAGCCAGTCATCCACAATGAAACGCATCCGCCCGATGGCGAGAGAAAGGCGCGCCATGACGGTGTAACCGAATGACGTCCCGAAATAGACCATGAGATAAATCATGCCCGTCTTGGCAACACCTTTGAGCGACTTTTTGTGTTCAATGGAGTAAAAGAAATAAAATAGCACGGTGATGACGCCCACAAGGAGAAGGAGAATATAGAATGCCTCGATGAACGCCCATAGACTACGATGGGGATAATAGACGGCAAATATAAAAAAGAGCACGGTGGAAAGAACTGTGCCGAGGATGATGAATAACCTCCTCCCGAAGCCCCAGTCCGTGTATCTGTCAGTCTGGACAAAATAGATAAGTGTGGAGAAAAAACCGATGGAAAGGATGCCAAATAGACTGCTCATGGGGTTCAAGGCAAATTGTTTCGGGTCGAAAATTGGGGCAATGGTGATTCCCGCATGTCGGATAAGAGATGCCTGAATGGTCGTGGGCGCCGCCAGCCCTGCCCCATAACCGATGAGAAAGGCAAGGGGTATCCGACTCAACCAGGCGACCTTCTTGAAATACCGTGTGAACATCAAAAGTCCCAGAAAGCCCGGGATGATGACAAGATAACTTTCCGACGAACGCGGATGGAGCAGGGGTTCAACCAGCAGGGATTCTATGGCATCCGTCCAGGCAATGACGATTAAGTAACCCGTCGAGACACCGATATATAAGTGTTCGGCGAGCTTATAAAATGGGTTATCCTTATAAAGGAAACTATATATGGCGATTGTGAGTCCTACGGCAATCCAGATGCCGAGGGTGGTCGCCCAGGGTGCGAAGTTTGTCATCGCAGTCTCTCCTTTCGGAGATGGTGTTCCTTGGCGAGATATGCAAAATTGCCAATAAGGATAAAAATAATGATGAGGAAATGGATGAGCGTCTGGGAGTCCATGCCAATGGTGGCAAGACCTCGATATCCGAGGAGTTTTTCATATTCCGAGCCGCCCTTCAGCCCGCCCACAATACCCGTAAGCTGTCCAGCGCTCAAGTTTGCATAAATCCCCGGCGCCATGATTGCCGTGCAAAGGGCGCCAATCTTGATTCCCACAATCTCATGACCATAGGTAATCCAGGCATTTATCATGCTGTCATCATGAAGAACGGCAAGATAGGGAAAATCACCAAGCGAACTAATCCCTTTCAGGATGGGCATTGTATAAACATCATTTCCCAGATAATCCGTGTTGCAGGTGCCTTTGAAGTTTCGACAGAGCATGATAATCATGCCACTCGTCCCCGGTTTGAAGCCCATGTAGGCGTAATCCTCGCCGTACTTTAACGAATATCCCTGTCTTTGGAACTCATCAGTTATAAAGGAAAGGACGTTTTGGGCATTTCCACGTGCCTGTTCCAGATAGCTGATACCGACAACCTTAAGATGTTTCCTGAAACAGTGACGGATAAGCGCCTTCGCCATTGGGTCCATTTCAGGCGTTGAGGCAGGCTCATAATCAAAGGCAACAAGGATTTTGCTCCCCGGAGGGAGTTTATCAATCTCATTATAAACGCCGAGCACCTCCTTTGTCACCTGCACGGGGAGATTGAGAGGTTTTATAATGGGGATAAGAATGACCACCGCGACTAAGACATAGATGATTCGCCTGTCAATGCTCAGGAATTTATTGATGATTTTGATTTTCACCTGTTCCTCCTGAATCCCATCCTTTGATATTCAAACCTCAGCAGGCAACTCCTTATCTTCCTCATTATTCATCGCTCCCCATATATGTCCTCTCCACGCCCAGAATCACCCGGAGGGAGGTGGCAACGGTTGCAAGGGCAATCCCGATATACACCGCCCTGCGCGCCGCCACAGTGGGATAGTTGAGGAGGAAGGATGTCAGTCTGTCCAGCCTCACAAACACGAGGTAGTGGCTGATTTTGCTCGTCATAAATTCAGAGAACATCTCCCCCCACGGCACCCGCCCTATCATTACAATCATAGCGGTGATGAGCATGATGGTGGCGTCAATTGTGCGGACACGGAAGGCGCGGTAGGCGGCGGAGGCGATGTAAAATGCCAGAAGGGAAAAGACCGTCGCCGCCGCAGGTGTGTTTACGTAATCAAAAATCCACATGTAAATGGTGCCGGAGCGCGTTCCGAAGAGATGATTCTTTCCATAGGGGAGGACGCCAAAAACGGTGGTCACAATCAGGGCAAGAAACATCACCATGCTGTAACCCCAACCCAGTTTGCCTTCGCGAATCTTCAGGTAATGCGACCTGATAAGGCTCGTAAAGGCGAGAACCAGCGCAAAGGAGCTGATAATCATATACCAGCTGGATGCCCTCTCCTCAACCTGGTCGAAGGGTTTGTGCGGCACGTAATAGGCAATAATCATCAAAAGACCGCTTACGAAGACCACCAGGATGGGGAACTTCCTCTTGAAAAAGTCCATGAGGTTTCTACCTTACTGTTAAAAAGTTTCTAATCACCTGAAAAATCTCACTCTCCGGATAAAAGGCGCCCAATGTGACCATGATAGTCCCTATGATGAAGGCTAAAAACAGGAGGAGTTTGCCTGCGTCCTGGGATTTCAGACTTCCGACCAGCCTCGGATTGCGCGCAAGATACGCCGAGGCGGCATAAAGCTCCTCACCTATGAGGCAGTAATCGCACGCCACAACAAAGAAGGGAATCTGATAAATGGAATCGGTGCCTGAAATCTGAATGGCGCCTGTGGATGCGCCCGTCTCCGCCAGAATCAGCGCCTCGGCGGCAAATGTGCCAAGAAAGAAATTCGCCGCCGGTCTCTCCCTCACCATGATACTGTCCACGCCAATTGTATAACTATATTGCTCGCCCGCTATAAAGTAGATATCATTCGGATTAAAGGCGTCCGGACGTCCGGCGTTGATATAAGCCTCCCTCACAACCTCCTGGCAGACGGTCATGGCAACAGGCCATTTGGAAGGCACAATGAGTCGTGAATCATACTGCGCCACCTTCTTCGCCACATGAGCGAGGATGTTCACAGAGCAGATAGTGCTCAGCTCCGTGATGTCATAATATCCCGTGGAATAAAGGATGGGCTTGCCCATCTCGGTGGCGCGCCCCACAGCCTCATCCACGGCGTCAATCCCGGGGATTTTGCGCAGAAACATGTTGGGATTGCGCTGCGCCATGGAGATATAATAAATCAAAAATAAAAACATCGCAACAAGGATGATGAGTCCGTTGGCGCGGTCCTGCCTGAACCAGTTTGCCACAGGAACACCCGAGGGAACTGTGGGGCTCATAACGACTGCTTTGCCATCGGTGACTCCGATGCGGAAATAGGTCATCACGGGATAGTCTCGCTCCTGGGACTCCTGCCACATCCCATCGGCGCCCCTTCGTCCTACGGTTTTCATCTTCCAGATGGGCTGAATCTTGTATGCGTGGGTATTTCTGTTCTTTCTGCTGAAGCCGAAATATTGGGTCATCTGTGAGGCGAAATTTTTATCAGAGGCGAGTCTTTCCACCTCTGTGGTTGGTCCATCTCTGAATTCACTGCGATAGATGATGTATTTAATCTCGGGAGAATCATAAGGCATCTTTGACCATGTCAAGAGGAGGGTTCCGCCGGCATCGGAAGGGGTGTCCATTGTCTTGAAATCCGTGGGCGGGATAATCTCAATATCCTTCGGGCATCCCCCCATGCCCGGCATCATGATGAATACCCAGCATAAAACACAGGCGCACAAAAGATGCTGATATTGTTTCATGTCACACCTCAATACGTTCCACATTGGCGCGGGGGACGGTGACTACCTCGCCGGTGTCAGACAGTTTCACC
>JAPLSR010000453.1 GCA_026398545.1 Candidatus Sumerlaeota bacterium
CATATCATGGGAAACCACCGGAAATATTGGCACAATGAAGAACGGCACCGTATCATTTGCCGCTGAAAATGTAAAAGGGGAAATCACGGTCAAATGGAAGGGTGGAAAATTCTCCGATTCCATCTCCGTGCATGTTATGCAACCGGAAAAAATTGTGGTCAGCCCGGATGCCATCCTGTTGAGAACCGGGGATATGAGGCATATCGACATTTCCGCCACCGGCTCAGACGGCGATTATATCCTGTTGTGGCGCAACATGGTGAATGTCCAACCATCGGAGGGTATTGAGTGGTCTGAAAAAGAATCCGCCGTCCTTGGAAAAGCGAAGGGCAAACATGCCCTGACCATCAAAATCGGCAACACGGAAAAGGTTGTGCCTGTGTATGTGGATTACTGCAAAAGCGATGTGGTGGAGAGTTTTGACAGCCCTGGAAACTTTCAGATTTCCATGGAGAATTGCGACAAAGAGGCAACAAATATCGCCCCTGAAATTACCAACAAAAAAGAGGGCGCCGCATCGCTCCGTCTGAATTACAAAATGACTTCCGGCGGGACGTCCGCCATATATCTGAACCTGAACATACCTATTGCCGGTCAGCCCTACGAGCTTGGCTTCTGGGTTTATGGCGATGGCAGGGAGCAATGGTTGCGCGGCGTCATTTCGGACAGGGATGGCGAGGAGTTCATCGCCGATTTCACCGGCGGAACACGCGGCATCTTCTGGAAGAACGAGTGGAGGTTTGTCAGTGTGGCGCCAATCGACCTTACGCCAAAATGGACAAATCCCGCCGCAACCTTAGATTACCCGATTACACTGAAGCAGATTTATCTTATCCAGACGCGTGCGGAGAAAAAATCAGACGGCTCCATCCTGCTTGACGCATTCACCGCAGAATATCCACGAGACTAAAGCGCTGTAAAGGTTTTATATCAGTCTCTTGCTCATAATCATTCGCAAATAAATCAACTCCACACGCCGGGGATGGTTGTGCCGCAACCGGCACATTTCCCATCCTTTAATGCCTCAATCTTTGTGTAATATCCCTGCCGCCTGATAAGCAACTTATCGCACTTTGGACAAAATGTGTTCTCATACTTGTGATTCCAGACATTCCCCAGATATACAAAGTGAATTCCTTCCGCCTTTGCGATGTCATGACAGCGCTCGATGGTCTGGACAGGCGTGCGGGGCAGGTTCATCATTTTGTAAGTCGGGAAGAACTGGGAATAATGAACCGGCACATCGGGTCCGAGGTTGTTCACTATCCACCGGCACATCTCACGATTTTCCTGCTCGCCATCATTCAGAGTGGGGATGATAAGAACCACGATTTCATACCAGATGCCGATTTCCTTCAGCGTCTTCAATGTGTTCAAGACTGGGTCTCTCTCTCCAGAACAAACCTCTTTGTAATATTTGTCCGTGAACGCCTTAAGGTCAATTTTCACGGCGGATAGGACCTTGCAGAGTTCCCGCATGGGTTCCTTGTTAATGAAGCCGTTGGAAATCATGACACTGCGGAGATTTTCCTTTTTGCCGGCTTTTGCTATGTCGTACATATATTCATAGAAAATTACGGGTTCGGAATAGGTATAGGCAAGGATGGGCGTGCTCTCCTTTTTCGACATTTCCACAATCTTCTCTGGTGGCAAATATTCTGAAGGTATTTCCTCCGGTTTTGCCTGGGATATTTCCCAGTTCTGGCAGAATTTGCAGCCGAAATTGCATCCGGCAGTTGCAAGTGAAAACGCCGTGGATGTAGGAAGGAAGTGAAAAAGCGGTTTTTTCTCAATGGGGTCAACATGCATGGAAACCGGTTTGCTATAAACAAGCGTCTTATATTTACCGTCCATATTTTGCCTCACGCCGCACAGACCTCTCTGTCCATCCGGGACAGAGCACTGGTGTGGACACAGTTTGCATCGGACAATATTATTCTTCCCCATCGGTTCCCACCATCTTGCATCAGCGACGAAGCGTGAGGAAATCTCTGATTTTGCGGCAGTCAAAGTGGTTGATTTATCATCCGTCTGGGCATTTGCCACTCCATGCAAAAGACTAAAGGCGTAAAGTCCGGCAGCCGACTGAAGTGTCCGCGAAAGAAACTCACGCCTGGTTAAAAGATTTTCCTTCTCATCTGAGGATACTTCGTTCCGCACAAGTATTCACCTCCGAATCTTTATTATACAATTTTATACAAACCCCCAATTTCCGGAGTCAACATTTATAAAATTTTATGATAGCAGTTCCGTGCTCTTTCAAGGGGGGCGCAGGTGGTGAAATTCAAATTGACATTTCTATCCGCGCCGGATGTGAATCTGAGATTGAATATTTGCTGATTAATGAATAGGGCGGGAACTCTTTTTATGCATCTTGTGCACCTGACTATCAGCGATTTCAGAAATCTCACACGTGTGGAACTTGAGCCCGCATCCGGCGTGAATCTATTCTGGGGCGCCAATGCCCAGGGAAAAACAAATCTCCTTGAGGCGATTTACTATCTTATCACAGGACGCTCCTTCCGCACCCGTCAGGACCGCGAGGTGCTGCCGTGGGATTGCCCTTCTGAGACTGTTTCCATCATCCGCGGTTCGGTCCAGAGACCGGAATCTCTGTATCAGATTGTGGTTGCCATCTCTAAAAATCAGAAAAATGTGACATGCAACGGCAAGACCCTTGCCTCACTGGGTCTTCTCTGGGGGAAGATGAACGCAGTCCTGTTCACGCCGCAAGACCTTGATATTGTGCAGGGTCCGCCTGGCGTGCGGCGACGCTTCCTTGACATGGAAGGGTGCCAGATGGAACATAATTACCTCTACCACCTTCAGCGCTATGCCCAGATATTACGCCAGCGGAACGCACTTCTGAAATCCAGCATGGAAGATAGCGAGCTTGCGGAAAGTCTGGAGGTCTGGGATGTGGAGATTGCCTCGCCCGCCGCTGAGATTTTCTGCTTCCGCCGCGAGTTCTTGAAAAAACTCTCATACGCCTCAGCCAATATTTATAACGGCATCGCCGATTCCTCAGAAGTCCTTACGCTTGAATATGATAATTTCCTTGGAAGAAGCAACACAACGCTTAACAAGGAGGTGGCTGAAACATTATGCAAGGACATTATGCGCCGCTCGCGCGCCGAGGATATTTACAGGGGAACAACTACATGCGGTCCTCACCGCGATGATTTCCGTATCCTCATCGGCTGTCAGGATGCACGTGCCTTTGCCTCTCAGGGACAGCAGCGCTCCGCCATCATCGCCCTGCGTCTGGCGGAAATTGACCTCATGAAACAGTACACAGGTCTCTCGCCTATCCTCCTCCTTGATGATATTGTGAGCGAGCTGGATGAGAAGCGCCGACGCCACTTTTTAAGACTTCTTGACCCTGCACTCCAGACCTTCATCACCGGAACGGACTCAGACACTTTGCAGGGCGCCTTGCCTGTGGAAAAGTCCTTTCAAATCGAGGGAGGGCGGATTTTGTAATTTTTATCTTGTTTATGATAATCCATTCTGGAAGAATTCTATAAGTCTTTTGCTTGATTAAAATTGATAAGGAAAAAGAAGGGTCTGATGAGAGAAGTCACAAAATTAATCACCGGTAACGAGGCGATTGGTGCGGGGGCGATTCTGGCGGGCTGTCGCCATTATTTCGGCTATCCCATCACGCCTCAGAACGAAATCCCGGAATACATGTCACGGGAAATCCCCGCACACGGCGGATGCTTTATCCAGAGTGAGAGTGAGCTTGCCGCAATCAATATGGTTATCGGCGCAGTGGCGGCGGGCGCACGCGCCATGACCTCCTCCTCCTCCCCCGGCATAAGCCTCATGCAGGAGGGCATCTCCTACATGGCAGGGATGGAACTGCCCGGTGTCATAGTAAATGTGGTCAGAGGCGGACCCGGTCTGGGCGGCATCGGACCTGCACAATCCGATTATTTTCAGGCTGTGAAAGGCGGCGGACATGGTGATTACCACACCATTACCCTTGCCCCCCACACGGTCCAGGATATGCTGGAGCTCACCATCCTTGCATTTGACCTCGCCGAGAAATATCGCAATCCGGCGTTAATCCTTGCCGACGGACTGTTGGGGCAGATGTCTGAGGCGGTGAAGATTCCCATGAATTACAAGCCCCGCATTATGAAGAAGGACTGGGCAATGACAGGCTGCAAGGGGCGTCCGCCTCTCCTTCTCCGCTCACTCTTTTTAAATGAAAAGGATCTTGAAGACCATAATCTCCATTTATTCCGCAAATATGCGGAGCTGAAACGGAAAGAGGTGCGTTTTGAGTCCTTTCAGACCCGCGGCGCGGAGATTCTCCTTGTGGCGTATGGCACATCGGGCAGAATCTGCAAGGCAGTAGTGGAGGCGGCGCGCGCAGAGGGCATCCGGGCGGGGCTCTTACGTCTTATCACCCTGTATCCATTCCCGGAGGTCGCGCTGAAAAATCTCGCATCACGCGTGAACGCAGTTCTGGTGGCGGAACTCAGCATGGGTCAGTTCCTCGAGGATGTCAAGCGGGTGGTGTGTGACGCCGCGCCTGTTTATTTCAAGGGGCGTGTTGGCGGTGTGTTGTTCTCTATGGAGGAGATTCTGGAAGAGGTCCGCAAGATTGCCCGAAAATTTATTCCACATAAACGCGCAAGGCGGACATGAAATCAACCGCGCCATACTCAAGCAAGATTTTTCCCGGAGGGTATCAAGTCAATGGAAATAAAAACCATTTTCAAAAGACCTGAAAGCCTGACAGATGCCATCTTTCATTACTGCCCCGGCTGCGGTCATGGCATCATTCACAGGCTGATTGCGGAATTGTTAGATGAGATGGGGGCGCGGGAACGGTGCCTGTGCGTTGCGCCGGTGGGCTGCGCCGTCTTTGCCTATTTTTACTTCAACTTTGACTGCATGGAGGCGCCGCATGGACGCACCCCCGCCGTTGCCACAGGACTCAAGCGCGTCCATCCCGACCACCTCGTATTTTCCTATCAGGGAGACGGCGACCTTGCCGCCATTGGCACGGGCGAGATCATTCACTGCGCCAACAGGGGCGAAAATATCACCGTCATATTTGTAAACAACGGCACATACGGCATGACTGGAGGTCAGATGGCGCCCACAACACTCCTGAATCAGAAAACCACCACCACATTAAAGGGGCGCAGTGGTGTGCAGGATGGGTATCCGCTCAAGATAACTGAGATGTTAGCGCTGACGCCGGGCAGTGTATTTCTGGCGCGTGGTGCGGTGAGCTCACCGCAGAATATCCGCCTGACAAAAAAATACATCCGCAAGGCATTTGAGGTGCAGGACCGGAAATTAGGTTTTTCCCTTGTGGAAATACTCTCAACGTGTCCGGTCAACTGGGGACTGACACCCGTCCAATCTATGCGCTACATCGAAGATACCGTTGTCAAAGAATATCCCCTCGGCATCATCAAAGACACCGTCCAATCTTGAGTGAAAGACTTTGAAAAACGGTCGTCATTTTACTAACATTTCAGGTTTCAATTTCTGAAAGAGTTCCAGCCAGTTCAGATACAGCGCCTGGGGGATGGTAATTTTATTCTGCTTTTTCAATTGGGTCAACTCGCTCGGCGATTGACCATTGTAATGCCCCATCCAGCCGCAGGCAATTCCACGCGATGTGCGGAGAAAAACTTCAAGTTCGTTACTGCCGCATGACAGCGGAAATGTCTCCTCAATCACGACAGGTTTGCCTGCCGAGAATTCATGCAATATTTTGAGCGCCTGCTCAACTTTGCCTTTTTCGGGATAAATATGGACACTGATGAAGTCAAGCCGCGGTGCCACTTTCTCCGGAAGGAATCCGGAGAAATGCCCCAGTTGCGGTGATGAGGGAAGGAGTCCGACTGTTATCAAATGCTGTCGGTCGTGTTTGCGAATCGCCTTTGTCATAGTTTCAATCCACCGGCAGGCGATTTCCTCGCGCGGGCGGTCGCCCTGCTTCAGCGCAATCCACTGGAGAAAGTCGTATCCGCCAAAAAGCGTTCCCGAATACCATTCGCGCGGCTTGCGTTTGCCTGCGGGCGCAAGCGGTTCATTCATCAGGTCATAGCAAAAAATCGACGGACTATCGGAACACTGTGCGGATACGGCTTCCCAGAAGCGGGACTGCACAGCCCAGCGCTCCTGCTCGCTAAGGGCGTCATACCAGGGGGGAATGTCGCTCTTTCGATAGCAGCCAAGACCGGTCAGGTCAAGGTAGAGACCCGTCTGCTCGGACAGTTTGACCAGATTTCCCAGATGTCGGAGCGCATTATCATCGGCTTTGTCCGGGCTTGTCATTAACTTGCCGAGCTGCAAATGGACCCGCACCACATTCGCTCCCACCGCCTTCATCTCACGGAAGTCCTCGACAACCGTCTGCCATTCCGACTCCCAATAATCCTCAATTAGCCGTCCCCTGTTGCCATAATTGAGACCCCAGGGGACAAACGGTTTTCCCAATGGCGTCAGAATAAACTCCCGACCATCCTTGGCAATGGAAATGCGATCCATCCTGGCGGAATTGAATTGTTGAGGTGTAACGCGACTGCATGAAATCAGAAGCGCAATAAACAGAATCATGAACCAGGAAACAAGTCTCAACATGTCTTTCATTTTGGTATTATTTATTCAACTATGAATTTATCTCACGTCCCCATTTCCCAGGAGGTCATGTATTTGCGCTGCTCGGGGGTGAGACGTCAATCTTGATGCCCAGGGCGGCGAGTTTGAGTTTGGAGACTTCCTCGTCTATTTCTCGCGGGACGGTGTAAACCTTTTTCTCTAACTTTTTGGCGTTCTTCGCCATGTATTCGGCGCACAGCGCCTGGTCGGCAAATGACATATCCATGACGCAGGCAGGATGCCCCTCTGCCGTGGCAAGATTAATGAGGCATCCATCGCCCAGCTTATCTATGGCAATGAGAAACTACAGGCGTTTTTTATAGACTTTATAAAATTTCGGGCGCGTTGAAGAATATCCTCGCTTTGTTCCTTTGTAACGGCAGCAAAACCGCCATAATCGCCCGCCTGTCGCAATTCAAAACCTCGAACAAATGACTGATGCTGATTCTTGTCCAAAAGACTTGTCTCAATGAACTCATGAAAGAAACCGTTGTGAATCGCCCGATGCGAGGAGAAGGCTTTCCCCTTTTCCAGAAGCGCCGCCTCAGCCATGTAAAACATAGCATAATACGACCGCCCCACGGCAAAATCGTAATGCCCGCCCTGATGCAGTTCCTCTGCAACAATCAAACTCTCTTCGGCTTTCTTTATTAATGTCAGGACGTCGGGATTCATGCCACTGCAACACCTTCAAGCCTGATATTCATTAGGAGCGGATGCGCCCGTTCGGCAAAATCTTTTGCGAGGCAGACCATGACGGAAATCAGAATGCCAGTTCTGGAGGCGAGATCAGCTGCCAGATCAATACACTGATCCCAGTCATGACTGAGATTTTCGGAGGAATCGAGGACAACAAGGATATCAATGTCCGAATCGGGAAGGGCGTCGCCTCGTGCATAGGAACCATACAGAATAACAGAACAAAGCCGATCTCGGAACAGGGCAGAAACAGCGTTATTAAATTCTTCCAGAGAACACTTATGAGATGGAGCGAGATACGCGAGGGAAATACTATTTGCGTGGAAAACCATTTTCATCCACACTTCCTTACTTTCACTATTTATGTCATCGGTTTATTGGCTTAAAAATGACACGCGTCAATAGTTAACTTTCGGGATTTCATCTTGGGTTCCAGCCACAGGCTTGATAATTTTCAGAAATATCAGGCGCTCACGTGCCCATTTCCCAGGAATGTCTGCCGACTTGTCCATAATGGATTATAAATATTCTCTGCGTCTTTGCGCCTCTGCGGGAGATATTCTTTTCCCGGCAACAAACATGACAATTTGTTTAAAATAGCTTTTGACAAACGATTTGATTTATTGCAAAAGCAAATTTGTCTCTCATAGATTCATCCGCATCAAGCCCTGAATGGAATTTTAGGGGGGCGGATAAAATGGCAAAATTTCTTAACATTCCTTTTTCTCGCGCTGGATACCGCCAGCCCTTATGTTGCAGATTACGATGGCAAATATGGTGGCCAGAAGGCGTATTATCTCCTGCGCTGGGTCACCAGCCACGGCGACAAAGGCCCATGGTCGGAAGTCGTCAGCGCAACAATTTCGGGGTGATTTTCAAAACCCGAAATGGAAAAAGGATTAAGACCATGTCTTCATGCAACCCATTCCATCGCAAAAACGCCCTTGACGCAACGGTCCTGCTGACTCTGGCGTTTTTGTTCATTGCTCCCTTCGGAGCTATTGCCCAAACCGCCGTCGCGCCAATGACCGGCGACGGCACGTCCGACAATCCCTACCAGATTATGGAACTCGGCAACCTCGTCTGGATGTATGATCAAGCCGCCGGGAGTTCAACTGCGACCAATGGCAAATATTACAAACTCATGAACAATATTGACGCCTCGGAAACAGCCGATTGGAACGACGAGGTCACAACGACCGACACACTCGAAGGTTTCAACCCGATCGGCGCGAGTTCTTCCTATGCTTTCAAAGGCGTCTTCCTTGGTCAGGGCTACAAGATCACGGGCCTCGTCATCAATCGTAAAAGTACGAGTGGCTTATTCGGTTACATCGGCTCGGGCTGCACGGTGAGCGATCTTGGCCTTGTTGGCGGCTCAGTGACGGGAAGCAGCAAGGTCGGCGGCCTGGTTGGGGAGAACGATTACGGCACGGTTTCCAATTGCTACGTGACCGGCTCGGCGACGGGGGGCTCCTACGTCGGTGGTCTGGTTGGGGAAAACTACGGAGGTACAGTTTCCAATTGCTACGTGACCGGCTCGGCGATAGGAACCTCCAACTTTGTAGGTGGCCTGGTTGGGCTTAACATCTACGGCACGATTTCCAATTGCTACGCCACCAGCATGGTGAAGGGAAGTTCCGACTACATCGGCGGCCTGATTGGGTGGAACCAAGGCGCGGTTGCCAATTGCCACGCCACAGGCGCGGTGACGGGAAAAGTCGAAGTCGGTGGCCTGGTTGGTGATAGCTACGGCACGATTTCCAATTGCCACGCTACAGGCACGGTCACAGGAGACGAAGACATCGGCGGCCTGGTTGGATACTTCCTCAATGGCACGATTTACGAGTGTTACGCCACCGGCGCGGTGACGGGAGACTCGGATGTCGGCGGCCTGGTTGGGAAATACAACGACGGCACGATTTACGAGTGTTACGCCATCGGCGTGGTGACAGGAGGTTCGGATGTCGGCGGCCTAGTTGGGAATACCATCTGGGGCACGGTTTCCAATTGCTATGCCACCGGCGCGGTGATGGGAGGAATCTATGTCGGCAGTCTGGTTGGGTATAACGTGATTGGCACGATTTCCAATTGCTACGCCACCGGTGCGGTGATGGGAAGCGGTTCCTATATCGGCGGCCTTGTTGGTGATACCTATTCCATATGGGCCACGGTGACGGCGTCGTATTGGAACACGGAAACGTCGGGGCAAGCCTCGTCCTCTGGAGGGACGGGCAAGACCACGGCGGAGATGAATCTGCAGTCCACGTACGTCAATTGGGACTTTACGACCATCTGGGGCATCGGCGATTCGTATCCTTACCTTCGCGCGCTGGTCACCTATAACCTCATTTACACGGCGGGGGCGAACGGCTCGATCGAGGGCGTTTCCTCGCAAACGGTGTTCACGGGAGCAAGCGGCATGCCGGTCACGGCGGTTCCAGACCCCGGATATCACTTCGTCCAGTGGAGTGATGGCTCCATAGATAATCCGCGAATGGACACGAATGTGACAGCAGATATTTCCATAACGGCCAGTTTCGCCATCAACCAATATACCGTGACGTTCCAGATCGATGGAACGCCGGGGGCTACAATTGACGGAGTAACAACTCAGACAATATCGCATGGTGACGATTGCACATCGGTGACAGCCAATGCGCCCGCCGGCTATTCCTTCGTTAAGTGGACTCTCGTCGGCTCGGACTACTCAACCGACAATCCCCTGACCGTGACCAACGTGACCGGGAACATAACTTTGGTGGCGCTATTCGCTATCAACCAATATACCGTGACGTTCCAGACCGACGGAACGCCGGGGGCTACAATTGACGGAGTAACAACTCAGACAATATCTCACGGCAACGAT
>JAPLSR010000040.1 GCA_026398545.1 Candidatus Sumerlaeota bacterium
CATTGGCGGCGTCTTCTCCGCCTTTCTCGTCTCACGAGTTCTGAAAGACCCGCGCGTCAGACCCGCCACAGATTACTTCATAGTCGGTTTCCCCGTCCTGGGAAAATTTTACGCCAATTATGCCAAGGCAACCTTCTTCCACCTCTTTGCCACATCCGTGGAGGCGGGGAGAAACCCGACTATCAGTTATCGCGAGGCACTGGATGGAATGAACAATTATTACCTCGCGCGGAAGCTGGCACACGCGGAAAAATACATCCTCGCCGGTGAAAGTATCTCCTCCGCCCTCGAACAGACGGGCGTCTTTGACAGACAGGCGCTTGGAATGATGGTGGCGGGTGAGGAGAGCGGCTCTCTGCCGGAGCTCTGCCGCAAAATGGCGGAATATTACCGCAGTGAGATATTTCACCTCATGCCGGGCTTTATCGAGGCATTTTTTCCGCTCCTGATGGTTATAGTGGCAATCGCCTTCGCGACAATCGCCCTCGGTATCACAACTTCCTTCCTGTATTTCGGAATCTTCTTCATGTGGCTCCTTATCTTCATGGTATTATGACCCCTCAACATCCCCCTTATGCCGGTTCACAACTCCGCTAAATCATCCTCAAATATTTTCGTTGAAACAACTCGCCCCGCCAACTAAGAATTCTTCAATTTTTCCCGGTATGAAATATGATTGAGAGAAATTTCAGAATTGGAAAGCGGCGCATGGTGGTAATCGCCGAGGATAGCTTTGATTACAAGAACGCCAAAACCGCCTGCGGCGTCATCCGCTACGGCTTCCATGAAGTCCTCGCAGTGATAGACAGCGCCTGCGCCGGAATGATGGTAAAGGATATCGTCCCCGGCATCAGTAAGGATATCCCCATCGTATCATCCCTTGAGGAGGCTCTTTCCTTCCATCCTGATTGCCTCCTCATCGGCGTCGCCCCGCGCGGCGGCGCACTGCCGGAGTCATGGATAGACATCATCAAAAAATCCATAGAAGCCGGACTCCATATCTATAACGGCCTCCACACATTTCTCACAAATGACCCGGAAATCGCCGCCCTCGCACAAAAACATAACTGCTTCCTCTGGGATGTGCGAAAACCGGAAAAAGACCTCCCCGTTGCCCTCGGACTCTGCCGTAATGCAACATCTTACTTGCTTCAGACTGTCGGCTCGGATTGCTCCGTCGGAAAAATGACAGCCGCTCTCGAAATCGTAGAGGCAGTGCGAAAACGGGGCGTCTCCATTGAGTTTGTCGCAACGGGTCAGACAGGGATTCTTATTACGGGATGGGGACAGCCTGTGGACGCCATTCCCGGCGACTTCATGGCTGGCGCCGTGGAAAAGGAAATCATGGCGCTGGATGGCAAGGCGGATATCATAATCCTTGAAGGACAGGGGTCACTTTTGCATCCGGGGTATTCAGGCGTCACACTCGCCCTCCTCCATGGCGGCGCGCCAGATGCCCTTATCTATTGCCACCAAAGCGACCGCAAGGAAATTGCAAGAGGATACAAAATCCCCATCCCGCCCGCCTCGATAATGTGCCGCATGTATGAAGAAGCCGCAAGATTGATAAAACCCGCAAGGTCAATCGCCGTCTGCCTGAACACCTTTGGCATGGGCGAGGCGGACGCCCTCCGCGAAATTCAATCCACAATGGAGGAATCCCGCCTCCCCACCACAGACCCGGTGCGCTTTGACCCCAAAATTGTTGTTGACGCCATTCTCACTGATTATGAAAGATACCGCACACAAAAACGTTAACTTTTATATCCGCCTGAGGCGGATTCAGAGATTCAGAGAGGGGGGAGAAAGGATGTTTTCAGGTTCACTCTGCGCCATCGTCACGCCTTTCAAAAATGGCAAAATCGATGAGGAAAGACTTGTCGCCCTCGTGGAATTCCAAATTCAAAACGGCACCAGGGGGATTGTCCCCTGCGGGACAACGGGCGAGTCGGCAACCTTGTCCCATGAGGAACATCATTGCGTCATTAAAATCGTTGTAAATACGGTCGCCGGTCGCGTCCCCGTCGTTGCGGGAACAGGCTCAAACTCCACAGACGAAGCCCTCAGCCTGACGCGTTACGCCAAAGATTCCGGCGCAAACGCCGCCATCCTCATCACCCCTTACTACATCAAACCCACGCAGGAGGGTCTCTACCGCCACTATCGCAAGATTGCCGATGACGTGGATATCCCGCAAATCCTTTACAATGTCCCGGGAAGAACCGGCGTCTCCATCAACCCGGAAACGGTGGAGCGCCTCGCCCGCCATCCGAATATCGTTGCCATAAAGGACGCCACCGGTAGTCTCGACTATGCCAGTGAAATCCGCTCCCGCTGCGATATCACAATCCTTTCAGGCAATGACTCCCTCAACCTCCCCCTCCTCTCCATAGGGGCAAAAGGGGCAATCTCAGCCGTGGCAAATGTGGTGCCGCGGCTGGTCTCAGACATGATTGACTCCTTCCTCTCAGGTGACACAAAAAAGGCTGAGGAGATTCACAAAAGAATTTTCCCTCTCACAAAGGCGCTCTTGATTGAAACCAATCCCATCCCCGTGAAGGCGGCTCTGGAAATGATGGGAATGATAGGAGGTGAAATCCGAATGCCCCTCACACCCCTTTCGGATAAATTCACCTCCATGCTCAGGACTGAAATGGAAAAACTTGAAGTCCTGTAATTCTGACGACAACGGAGTCAAATACGGCATTCAAGATGGGTAAAATCCACGTCATCAACAACAACGCCGGCAATTCCTGGTCTAATGCCTGACAAAAATAATTAAATCATCCTGTCCATCCTTGTTAAATTCTCTTATTAATCCGCCCGCCACGGCGTGTTTTCAACCTGAGGCAGACGGTGTATCCCATATTTTCAAGGGGTTTTCAATTACCCGGGGCAGTGTTCAGGATGAGGTCGCCAGGACTGACGGTGCCGTTGGTGGGGTCATAAGCCGGTTGCAGAGGCAACAAACCCGTGCCGTCCGATCTGACCCGTGCGGAGTCGGTGTCCGGTCCGAAACTTATAATTTTCGCCGGCACAGTGTCAGTAATGCTCAAAGGCGCACCCTTCACATCATGAAAGTTATCCGGCGGGAGGTCATTCGGAAACTGCTTCAGGAGTCCTTCCTTTGTGGTTGCCAGTTGCCCCTTCGGGGGAAATGGATAGCGCGGCTTCCGGGGGATTTCAATAAACACATCGCCAGGGCTGATTGTGCCGTTTGTCG
>JAPLSR010000395.1 GCA_026398545.1 Candidatus Sumerlaeota bacterium
AGACCGGATTATGGCTTTGTTGCCGGGCTGGAACTGGGCGATTCCTATCTATTCGAGGGGCATTTTAATAAGGCGCAAAGGGAGTATAAAGCCCTCCTCGCAAGAACGTTGCATCAGAAGATTTCTAAAAACCTTAAAGGAGAATCTTACCTGCGCCTCCTCCAAATATCCTGGATGATGTCATCCTCTGCTCCGCCGCCCAATGTCAGGGAGTGGCATGAGGGATTGGAGCAGGCTCTGGGATTTGACGAATTGAAGGAGTATGAGCTCACACCGCTCCGGAAGTGGCTTGACAAACTCCTTGAGGACAATCGGCAGATTGCACGCAAAACCCCGCTTGCCGAATGGTTAACATGTGACCCCCTGCTTCCCTCTCAGTTTGTGGCACAGTTCTATCGGGGGATGTTTGACCATATTGCCTTCCGGCGCACAAATAACCTCTTTGAGATATTTGGTAAAAAGAGGGCGATTGAAAAAAAGGTTGCGCGTGTCAAATCTGACATGCGGACAATTGCCGTTGCCTTAGAGTCTTATATTGTGGACTGGTGCGGGGGATATCCGCCCGTCAAGGGGGGAGGACTCCGCATACTGAGCGCCTCGCCCGACTTCACTCCATCTGTGTTTGAAGGTGACAAGGGGTGGACATGGGAATTTCCCCGACGAACAAAACAGTATATGAAATTAATTCCCCTTGACCCTTTTGGTAAAAACGCCAGTGACCAATATTATTATTACCCTGATGTAAATGGATGGATTCTTATCAGCCGCGGACCTGACCGGGAATTTGAGACAGACGCCGAAAAGGAGTATAACAGCGCATTTTCCCAACCTACGCCCCAACTCTTGTTAAAGGCGTATGACCCAACAAATGGCATCATCAGCCGGGGTGATATCTTCCGTGTGAAGCAATAATTTTGGGCTCTCGGTGTGACGATGGTCAGGAGAGGATATTTTTCTCAATCCACTCCGCCTCTTGCAGAAGCCCCTCATCAAGGGGTATTGAAGGGTGAAAACCGAGGTCAGCGCCGGCGCGTGTTGTGTCTGCGTAGGTGTGTGTGACATCGCCCTTTTGCCGCTCAAGTCTTTTGACCTTTGCCTTTTTCCCTGTAATAGCCTCCATGCGGCGGATGCAATAATTGATGGAGACTTGTGAACCGCCGCCGATATTATACACCCCTCCCGCCTTTCCCTTTTCCATGGCTGAGACGTTGGCATCCACGGCGTCCTTGATGAAGGTGAAATCACGCGTCTGTTCACCGTCCCCATAAAGGACAATTTCCTCACTCTGCATAATTCCCTTGAGAAAACGGTGGAATGCCATATCGGGTCTCTGACGCGGACCGTAAACCGTGAAATATCGAAGGGAGATTGTGGGCACGCCGAAATTTTTGTAATAAAGCCCGCAGAGATGTTCAGCGGCAAGCTTTGTAACGCCATAAGGCGATACGGGGCAGGGGAGGTCATCTTCATGCATCGGGATTTTCTTTGTCTCACCGTAAATGGATGAGGAGGAGGCGTAAATCATGCGAATCTTTTTATCCTTGATTGCCTCAAGAATTTTTTGTGTGGCAAGGATGTTATTGGTGATATAAATCTCAAAATCTCTGCCCCAGCTGGAGCGAACACCAGCCTGCGCCGCCTGATGATAAATCCCATCCACCCCATCAAAGAGTTTTGCAGAATCCAGTTCAAGAATATTCTTCTCCAGGAATTTGAATGAGGGAAAATCCCGCAGGGGCAAGAGATTTTTTTCCTTGATGGCGCGGGGATAAAAATCAGTAAAGCAATCAACCCCAACAACGATTTCTCCATTTTCAAGGAGCCGCCGGGCTAATGATGAACCGATGAACCCGGCGACACCGGTAACAATCTTCACCATCTTAATTTAATCCTGCCTGATTTCGGTGTTTTTAATCTGGTCAACGTTTGATTCATCGACGGGCAAAGGTGTCTGTTCCTGGCGGGGTTCCGATTTTTTCACACTTGACGTCTCAATGGATTGGATGGATGGAGCGCCTCCCGCGCCGCCTTCAACAAGGATTGTGGTGCGCCCCTCCTTATTCTGAACAATGATAATCTTTTCTCCACGTGTCTCCATGTTGCGACCCTGTTCATCACTGTTTTTAATGACAGGGTCTTCCATTAAATATGACTTCCCCTCATCGGGATAATATTCAAATCGTCCCGCCTCCGCCACAAGGGTCTTCTGCAGTATCTTCACTGGCTTGCCCATTGCAAGGAGCTGGTTCTTTTCGCTGAAATATTCAAGCCGCCCACATCTCAAGTCAATCTGCTCGGAATTGATATAAACCTCCTCACGCGCCACAATAGACCTTAGTTCATTTTTGTCGGAGAAGACATAAAGAATTTCCCCCTTTTCACCCGTTATAATTTTAAACGCCCGACCGAACATCTTTTGTGCCGGCGCAACTGCCTGTCCAATTTTAGGGGTGCCACCGCTGCCTTCCTCGGAGGTCAAGTTGGCATTTCCCTCCACCTGCACAAGAGTATCTCCGTTCTTTTGCCTCTCAATTTTGATGCGGTCTCCCTTCGTGATGGTCT
>JAPLSR010000051.1 GCA_026398545.1 Candidatus Sumerlaeota bacterium
CCTATCCCCCTTGTAATTGAGCATGACCCATTCAGGATGGCGCTGTAAGATATTTCCACGAGGAGGCATCAGGCTGATGCGCCCTGAATATGCGGGCAAAATACTGACCCAGGGATAGACCTTTAATGCCACACTTCCAGCCTCGGCGGGGTGAGCCATATGAATATAATAACCTAATGGGTCGGTGAATGCCGCATCAATGCGGTCTGAACGTGGCTCGAGGGATGAGGTATAATAGACCTGCCCCAGATAACGCGCATGGATAAACAGGGTATCAAACTGAGCCTGGCGGACAATGTTTACAGACTTGATTGCCCGGTTTTGCTCATACATCTCCTGTCCGACGGCATCAATGAATATTGCCTTCTGGAAATTGACCGGACCGGCTGCGGAAACGGTGCCGGTTGTCAGTTGTGCACGGACTGCGGTTGGAAATAGCATTGCCAGAAGTAATATCCCCAGTAATAATCCACGAACTGCCTTGTTCATAAACTGCTTCCTCGCATATAAGATATGAATCTATTAAAATGATATGAAAGCAGGGTCAAGCAAAGAATGAGTATTAATCTCTTAATATAAGATTCCTGTGGCAGAAAACCCCATATATTGCAATAAAATTCCACTAATGACTTCTATTAATTCCATCTGCGTAACTCTGCGAAATCTGTGGATTATAGATTTTCCCCTTGTGGATGAGTGGCGGTTTCTCTATATACCCACTTAAAAAGTGCAAGGAGCAAAGTTTTGGTTTCTTTGAAGTCGGGCGATAAGCGTATGGAGTGGTGCATAATTGCCCTCCTTTTTGCGCTGGGTCTTCTTTTCCGCCTGCCAATGATTGAGACCCATCCGCCGGGGCTCTGGTATGATGAGGCGATTGATGGACTTGACGCCCTTTCGCTACACGAAAATCCATTTCAGATTTTCTTCACAACGGAGAACCACCCGCGCGAACCGATGTTTATGTATATTATCGCCATGGTTTTTCTCCTCGTGAAGCCCACCGTCTTTACCCTGCGCGGTGTAAGCGCCCTCATCGGCGCGGCATGTGTGCCGGCGCTTTATGGACTTGTGCGCATTGCCACGCAAAAAAAGCGACTCGCCCTGATTGCGGCGCTCCTCCTCCTGACATCCCGCTGGCACATACATCACAGCCGTCTTGCCCACCGCGGCATCCTGCTTCCCTTATGGCTGTGTCTCTCCTTCGGGGCATGCTTTTACGCCTTGAACAAGAGGCGCATCATTTTTTTCATCATAGCGGGCATTGTCTTCGGACTTGGATTTTACACCCATCTATCATTCCGTCTTGCCCCTGTCATCCTGATTTTCCCGCTCATCTATCTTTTAAGAAAGAACGTCCTGACATGGCGGGGTGATAAAGATAAAATTGCGGCGTTTATCGGCGCGACATTTTTGACCTTCCTGCCACTGGGGATTGATTACATACAGCATCCCTTTCATTTTTCCGGCAGGATGGGACAGATTTCGCCATTCGCCCAAGGGGCAGGAACCGGAATTTTGTTAATCCTCAGAAATATCTGGTCATCGCTTTTGATGTTTAATTTCATAGGTGATAATAACCCGCTGCTCAACATACCCGGAATGCCCGTTTTCCATCCGCTGGCATCCGTTTTCTTTTTCTGGGGGATTTATCACTGCCTCCGGCATGCAAGACGGGATGTGTTCTCCTTTTTTCTTTTCCCCTGGATGGGTATTATGCTCCTGAACACCATTTTTTCCACGGAGGCGCCGCATTTTGGAAGAAGCCTGGGAGCCTTTGTTCCGGCAGTCATCATCACTGCCATAGGGCTATCCGAATGCTATGAATGGCTTGAGGATTTTTTAAGGAGACGCAGCGCGATTATCCTT
>JAPLSR010000174.1 GCA_026398545.1 Candidatus Sumerlaeota bacterium
TGCATCATATTCCGAAAACTGCTTTAGGAAAGTTGGGGGACGCGGTCGAGAATGGGGATTTGATAGCGATTACCACAAGCATCGAGGGATTGGACGTCATACACGTCGGTCTCGCGGTCCGCCTCAGGAAAGGGCTTCATCTCTTGCATGCATCGGAGGTCGAGAAGAAGGTGGTTATTTCCGATGTCACCCTGTATCAGTACCTTTCCAGAAGAAAGATGATGACGGGAATTATGGTTGGGCGTGATATCCCGGCTTATCAAAATGATGGTAATCCTTCTTCGGCTTGAAATGTCCTCCCCAGCGCCATCCCCGATTCAGGAATTCTCTCACTACGGGGTGTGAATCGTCAAGAGTTCCTGCCCTCACGGGAACATAGCTGGCGCCCGGAGGATCGATCCGGCCCTCCTCATCTATGACGGGGTTAAAATAAGGGTTAATATCCACGGCCTTTCCAAATGCATGGTTTGATAACCTATCGGTGCCCAGAACCAACCGGTAGTTGAAGGCGGATGTATTATTGTCTGCCATTGACATGTCATCAGACCAGTCGTACTTCACGATCGGCACAACCTGAAATACAGGAAATTCCATCCGCTCCATGAGCCCAAAAATTTCCACAATATCCGTTTTCACCTCTTGGTGAATAATGAGTTGTCCCTGGTGAAATCGGCCGTCGAATGCCCGGTAGCGCACGTCGACGAGGCATAGTCTGTCAATTACCTCCCGGGGCGCACTTGTGCCGGCAGTGGCCTCCTCAAATGTCATTGTGCTGTCAATAATGGCTGTCATGGTCATAAGTATCAAAGTGAGCAGAGAATATTCATCCGCGGTTCTGCCGGCGATGACAGGACGCTTTTCATGGCCGAGATAATGTTTGTCAAGGAGTCGCCGATGGCAGTGCAATTCTCTCCTTCCATAATAATTACTTCCCGCCCCACATTTTTTATCCTGAAAAGAGGAGTGGCATGAATACATTTGACGAATACCAGTCTTGCCCTGTCTCCGATTTCTTTCTCGATTGGCAGTATTCCCCGGGCTGTCGCCTGAAAGTGCAGGTGGTTCGGTGCGGATGCACCGCTTTCCGGGCCGTTATAAAATACGTTAAAATCGGGACTGAAGTCCCTTGCCATTTTCAGAAACGTTGAAACAATTCCTTCAAGTGACTGGATAACGTGATTGATGTGGGCAATAGTATAGTGCTCCGGACAGATGGGAAAGGGATTGCAGAGAACAATAAAATCCTCCCTGTATAAGATGCCGCGCTGCGCCTCGGGGAGATTATCGAGACAGAGAAAGCAAGGTCTTTTATCGATAGATTTTTGATCAACCAAGGCAGTAGTGCTTTTAATCCGTCCCGGATTATGATGGAGCCTCACAGAAAAACCATTGCAACGGAGTTCCTTTACACGGACACGCCCCAGGGCCTGATAACCCAGAGAAAGATCGGGCCATGAGTTTTTTTGCTTTTCGAGGAGATCGCGGCACTGCGCGGAAAGGGATGGTCCG
>JAPLSR010000245.1 GCA_026398545.1 Candidatus Sumerlaeota bacterium
CTTTTTTTGAAGATGATAAGGCATGGGCGTGTGATATGGATTCATCAGGGACAATAAGTTTTAGAGGGGAATATACTGTGGGATTGGAGTCAAATAGTGCGGTATCTTCAACCAATGGAAGACTTGTTCTGATTTCAACAATATGGATTGATCCTCATCGTATTTCATGTTTTTTTATAAATAAAGATGGCACAATAGATATGCCAATATACAATAATTACTTTCAAGATTATGCTGGGTTAGATATGGTATTTAACAAAAAATCCCCCGTTGTCTATATTGGAACAGATCCGATTTGTGTTCGCTTTAAAATTGATTATCAACAAAAAAATATCTTTCCGACAACTGATACCTTAAATATGCTTCCTGCTCTTGCAATTAATTATTCTTCATTGTCGGATTGTTTGGTTTTTTCATACGCATATACTGGTCCACAACCTCCGTATAATGTTTATGGGATAAAAACAATAAAGCTTTTATCTGATGGAAGTTTTACTACGGATACCCATTGGTTGGATATATTAAGCACACATAGATATTTGAGTGTTTCACCTGATGGTCGCTTTGCCGTTATAACGGGCCTTGATGACCCAGAACTTTCCGTTGTGGGAATTCATCAAGATGGTTCTCTTTTTTTGATTCAAACAATAGATTTTCCTATAAAAGAGTTTAATAATATAAAAGAGACATTTTTTACACCAAACGGAAAGTATGCCATTATAACAAGCAATCTTCTAAATACTCCGAATATTATATTAGTATATTCCATAGATCAGGAAACGGGGAAATTAACCAGAATCCAGACGATTAAATCTTCATATAATCCCCCTCTGGGCGAAGCCAGGGCATCAGCAGTTACACCTGATGGCAAATATTTTGTTTATGTAAATGCTGGCATCCCGGGCTATCCCAATGATGTGGAATGGTTTGATGTTTTTAGAATAGAAGAGAATGGCACGTTAACCTGGTTGAAGGATAAAAAGATGGAATTAAAAGGTGGATATAGTAGTGCCCTAACCATTGTTCCCCCCTGGCGGGAGACACTTGCCCCGACGCAAGGCTGGCTGGCGCATTAGACTTTATAAACAGTTGCGTTAATACAGATATTAATGCATAACGGAGGCAAACCCCTCATGGAATATGTATCATTGAGATAACCTGAAATAACAAATACCTTCTCGTCAGTATCTTTTCTCTTCACGAATCATTCCCAAACATAAAGATTATTTTATGCATCTATAAACGAAGGCGGGGGGGAGGTTGCGCCAGACGATGGATGAATGTTCTATTTTTGGGAAATATCCCTGGAGCAAATTGCGGAATCGGCGACCCGCTGGAAGTATGAGGCTGTGTATATATGCAAATGTGAGAAATTCCCCGCCCGGACGAAGCGCGGCAACGGTGACGTCCATGAGTTTTTTCTGCAGGGCGCTGTCGAAGGATGCCCAGGGAAGTCCGCTGATGATGTAATCCACTGATGATATGCCCTCGTCGGCGAGTATGAGGGGGAGATTTTCCACAGAATCCAGAAACAGGCGCACCTGCGGGAAGCGCAGTTTGAAAATGTCCGCCATGCGCAGGTTTTTTTCAATGGCGATGAAGCGGCACCCGGGGCGCATTTTTGCAAGGATTTCTGCGGTGAATATCCCTGTGCCCGGTCCGTATTCCACGATGACGGATGTCGAAACCGGCTTGATTTCGGAGACGATGAGGCGCGCGAGGGCGGTTGAACTCGGGGCGATGGCGCCAATAGTTGAGGGGTGTCTGAGGAACTCTCTCAGAAATTTCCAGTAAGTGGCAAGGCTGGGAGACATATATTTTTCAACCATAGAGAGTTCATGAATGACAGGAGCGGACAATTAAGTTCTTTGGGGTTTTTAAGCAAGACATAAATTTAGACGGGTTTCATAGTTTCAGGTTTCAGAGTTTCAAGTTTCAGAGTTCAGAGATTATTCAGTCCAACCATGAAGGTACGATCCACTGTTCTTCCCACTGGATGTCAAAGACCTTGACGTTACTCTTATGGGCAAGTAGGTTTCCATTATACCCTTGAATAAAGGAGGGCAGCGAAGATAAATGCCGAAAGGGTATCTGATTATTGTTCTGCATGCGCACCTGCCATTTGTGCGGCACCCGGAATTTAATGACTCGCTTGAGGAAATCTGGTTCTATGAAGCCATCACGGAGACGTATATTCCGCTTCTCAACCATTTTGAGAAAATGGTTGAGGATGGAGTGCGCTTTCGCGTGACCATGTCCATGACGCCCCCCCTTGTTTCCATGCTCAGCGACGAACTCCTCCAGAACCGCTATGTCCGCCACATTGAAAAACTGATTGAGCTGGGACACAGGGAGGTGGAGCGGACGCGCTGGATACCGGCGTTCAACCCGACGGCGCAGATGTATCTTCGGAAGTTTAAGGAATGCCGGCGCATCTTTGTGGAGAAACACAGGCGGAATCTTGTGGAGGCGTTCCGTCGGCTTCAGGATGCGGGGTATCTGGAGATACTCACCTGCGGGGCGACGCATGGATTTCTCCCCCTCCTGCAGACAGAAAAGGGGGCGGTGCGGGCGCAGGTCGGCGTTGCGGTGAGCCATTATAAAAGACATTTCGGACGTGCCCCCCGCGGCTTCTGGCTTGCCGAGTGCGGCTATTATCCGGGTCTTGATGATGTTTTGAAGGAGTTCGGTCTTCGCTATTTTTTTGTGGACACACACGGCATCCTCTTTGCCGACAGGCAACCGCGCTATGGCGTGTTCGCACCACTTTACTGTCCCAGCGGGGTTGCCGCCTTCGGGCGGGATATGGAATCATCCAAGAGCGTCTGGAGCGCCCTTGAAGGCTATCCCGGAGATTATAGTTACAGAGAATTTTATAGAGATGTAGGCTTCGACCTCGATTTCGATTACATTAAGCCTTATGTCCACGAGAGCGGACTCCGCATCTTCACCGGCATTAAATATTACCGCATCACAGGGCACGGGCTGGGGCATAAGGAGCCGTATAATGAGACGGCGGCGCTGGAGAAGGCGGCTGAACATGCGGGGAACTTCATGTTCAACCGTGAAAAACAGGCGGAACACCTCGCGGGTATCATGGACCGCCCGCCCCTCATCGTCTCGCCTTATGATGCCGAGCTCTTCGGTCACTGGTGGTATGAGGGACCAGATTTCCTTAATTTCCTCTTCCGCAAGATTCACTATGACCAGGAGAACATCAAGACCATCACCCCGTCGGAGTATCTCCAGGGCTTCCCGAAGAACCAGATTGCCACGCCGTCCCTTTCCAGTTGGGGCTACAAGGGATATTGTGAGGTGTGGCTGGAGGGGAGCAATGACTGGTTATATCGCCACCTTCACGCGGCGGCGCGGCGCATGATTGAACTTGCCAACCTCCATCGCCAGGCAGGCGGTCTTCTTGAGCGGGCGCTGAAGCAGGCGGCGCGGGAACTGCTTCTTGCACAATCCAGCGACTGGGCGTTCATCATGAAGACCTGCACCATGGTGGATTACGCCGTTCAGCGCACCAAACAGCACCTTTTGAATTTCAATGCGCTTTACTCTCAGATTATGAAGAATGATATGAAGGAAGCATATATTGCAGACCTCGAATACCGGCATAACATCTTTCCGGAGATAGATTATACTCTTTATGCAGATTGAAAGGGGACAGGGGATGAAAGGCGGAGCGCTGTGCAGGATTTTTATCCTGATTTTTGTGTGTGCGTTGATTCAGGGGTGGGACATCTTTGCTGCGGCTGTGCAGTTGGAGGGCACGGCGCGCATTCTGGAGGTGCGGGGGGCGGCGGTTGATGACCACCTGGGCAGACCTCTTCTCTGTGCCGACCTTGACCACGATGGATGTGCGGATATCATTGTCGGCGCGGACAGATGGGATTTCACCCATGGAGAGCGTCCCACGCTTTATATTTTTCGCGGACGGCATTCCTTTGAGGGCGTCGACCTTATTGACCTGTCCGTCCAGAGCGCCGATGTTGTAATCTATGGCGAGGCGCTTTCCGATAATCTTGCCACCGCCCTTGCGGCGGGGGATGTCAATAATGACGGCATCATGGACCTTGTTGCCGCCGACTCAACGTTAGCGGTGGCGGGGCGGACGGGGGCGGGCGCCGTTTACGTCCTCTTTGGACGACCGGATTTTTTCAGCCGCCACGTTTATGATTTTCAAAATGGCGACTGGGATGTCAAAATCCTCGGCGCCAAGGCGTGGGATGACACAGGCGGATATAACGCCTTTGGAGGACTCATCTCCAGCGGACTTGCCTGCGGGGATATCAATTATGACCACATGGAAGATATCGCCATCGGCGCCCACCTCGGCACAATTGGCAATTACAGCGCGGCGGGGAAGGTTTATCTCGTTTATGGCTCGTCGTCTTTCACACATGGCAAAACGATAGACCTTCTCTCCCAGGCGAATTCCGTAATCCTGGGAAATGAAGAGTATGCGGAGCTGGGCACGATGCTCGGGATGGCTGACCTGAATGGTGACGGAATCATCGACCTCATAATGGGGGAGGAGTATGGGAGCGTCGGGACGCTGACCACGGAGGGCAAGGTATTTGTCTTCCGGGGCAGGGTGAATTTTCCCGCTTCCCTGAGTGTGACAAACGCCGACATTACCATTACAGGCGCCTACATGTGGGATACTCTTGGTTCGGCGGTTGCCCTTTCGGATGTGAATGGCGACGGATGGGGGGACATCATTATTGCCGCAGGCGGTTGGGACCACACAGGCAGTACGAGCATTGACGAGGGTGCGATTTATGGTCTTTTCGGCAGGGCAAGTTTTCCCTCGAGCATCAGCCTTGCCTCACAACAGCCTTCATTTTTCGTTGAGGGGTATAACACCAGTAACAATATCGGAGCAACGCTTGTGAGCGGCAATTTTAATGGCGACGGCACTGGGGACATCATGTTTTCCTCGCGGGACGGCGAACGCGCCGGTTTCAATACAGAGGGGCGGACATTCATCATCATGGGAAGGGAAAATTTCCCCACGCATTTCTCCGTTCAGGATGAGGATTTTGATTATATCATAAATGGCGGGTTGGAAAATTTTCAGCTTGGGGATTCGATTGCCTCAGGGGATATAGATGGCGGTGGTGTTGACGAGATACTCATCGGCGCGCCGTTTTATGATAATGGCAGGGGGCGCCTGCTGGTCTTTGACCTCCATACCGGACTTGGCGTCGCCTCGCCCTGGGCGCTTTATGAATGACGAACATCCCGCCCACAAACGGGGCGTGATAGAAAAATATGGGGATATATTTCCCGGGAAAAACCTGATGTAAGGAGGAGGGTCATGTCTTTACGTATGAGATGGGGGGTTATTATTGCGGTGATTACGGCGTGGTTTGCAGTGCCGGTAATTTTCCATGGGGAGGAGGCGACGGTTGTGAAACCCGGCGTTGAGATGCTGTTTGCCGAGAAGGCGAATCGCGGGCTGATTGAGGGGAAACGGGTCGGACTTATCACAAATCCCACGGGTGTTGACCACAATTTTAATTCCACGATAGACCTCCTTGCGGATTACAAAGGGTGCAGGCTTGTTGCCCTTTTTGGTCCCGAGCATGGCTTGCGCGGAGACGCTTTCGGCGGCGCTAAGGTTGCCAACGCCGTTGACCAGAAGACAAGCGTTACTATTTATAGTCTTTACGGGGCGGGGGGAAATGTCCCCTCGCAGGATGTCCTGAAAAAACTGGATGCGCTCATCTATGACATTCAGGATATAGGTGTCCGACCCTACACCTTTATTTCCACCATGTTGGCTTCGATGGAGGCGGCGAAAAAGGCGGGCGTGACATTTATCGTCCTTGACCGCCCCGACCCGATGGGGGGCGATGTGGTTGATGGTCCAGTCCTCGACCCCAAATTCAAATCCTTCATAGGATACTGGACAATCCCATACACTTACGGGCTGACGCCTGGAGAACTTGCCAGCTTTTACAATACCGAGACGGGACTTGGCGCCGACCTCCATGTGGTCAAGATGTC
>JAPLSR010000344.1 GCA_026398545.1 Candidatus Sumerlaeota bacterium
CTTCATAATCTTGACAATCTTTCTTGCCTCTTGCGGGAGGTTTTTCCAGTGATAGACATAAATGGCATTTACCATTCCCAGAACGAGCATCGCCACATTCTGGAAAACAGAGCGCTGGTCGAAGTTCTCCCACAGTGTGGCGCTTGATTTTCGCGCATCATGACAGAAATAATAAGCCTGGGCGGCAGTGGCGGCAATGGCATAGTCCCGTGATTTGAATCTATTCTTCATACCCTGGAGGAGGTGCTCATTCACGATTTCCTCAATAGTCAGTTCAGGTTCGGTATAATCGTGCTGGAGGAAATGCTCCCTCCAGTGTAGAAGGGCATAATGGAGAAGGAAACGCTCAACGTTGCGCCGGATAATTTTTTTATCCTTCGTGGGAATCAGGTCACAAAGTATGCCCATCATGCCGCCCTGCATCTTATCAGGGTCTCCCAGGACTTGATGGATGCAAACGTCCATGGCGCGGTTCAGGGCGAGTTTCCAGCATTGAGGACCGGGCTCCTCAATATCTCCATTTCGTGTAACACGGAGATAGGGATGGTTCTCATCCACGAGTTTATATTCCGCGTTGCTATCCAGTGTTCCCTCCCATCGTCCGAGGGAGATATTATCATGATGCCAGTCATTCCAGGCAGTGTTATCCTTCAGCGAGATGATATTGGGGTCCTTTGCGGAGCGGCCGAATTTTTTAGTGAGTTTTCGGCGGATGAAGAGGTCGGGGGAAACGGGGAGATAACCCAGCTCTGTTAGTTTTATGATTTTTTGCTCAAAATTGCTTGCCGCCTTTACTGTATAGGTCAGGGAGGCGATGTTTTCAAAGTGGGACCAGCAATAATCAATCTTATTCTCATTCAGGTCGGAATCCATCTTGGCTATGGTGCGGTCGAGGAGTTTCTTGACCGATGGGTTGGAAAACGTTACCCAGTCGGAAAAGTTGCGGTCTTTGAAAATGACGGAGACAAAATCCTTTTTATCCGAGGGGAGTGGGACAATATTCCATGTCTTCATGAGGATGTCATTGTCCTTCTCATCTGTCTGGGCATTATCCAGAAGAAGGATAAGGTGGTGGTCCTTGATATCATCCTCCCTGCATTTTGCAATAAATTCCTCATGGAGGATTTCAAGCACCCTTGCGCTATAACCACCTTCGGGGAGCCAGACGCTGACGACAAATGGCTTTTCCTTGTGTGTATCCCAGATATATTCATAATATGCTTTGAGGATTGGCCAGTAAAAGAGAAATCCGATTCTTGTAAGAAGTCGGATGTCAAACTCATGCTTCAGCATGGGGAGGATTGAATGAAACGGGGTGGTGACACAGGGGGCAATGACACCAGTGGAGTAAAGTTCCATCAATCTTCCATACGTGTTTTCGTTGAGTTCATAATCCAGTTCTATGATGCGATGGAGTGTGTCGGGGTCGATGCCGATTGCGAGGAGTGGCACCATACCTTTTTCAAGGAAGATATCTTCCATGGTCTGGGACACATAAGCGGTGATATGGGATAAGATGCGGGTGTAAATGCGGTAGCATTTGACCATGAGTTCTGTCCAGTTTTTCCCCCGGAGGAGTTCCTGGCCAATACGCGTGCTCACAGGGGCGATGCGCTCCGCGTATCGTGGTGGCTCAGAAAACATCTCAAGGAGCAGTTCGGGGTCCTCCTTATCCGGGTCAACCGGCAGCAGGCGTCCGATATCAATGCGGGAGCCCACCTGGTGTGAGAATTCAAGGAATATCGGGTGCAGGAAGTTCATAGTCAGATGCCTCTATTCGTTCCGGATTTGCTCAGGTGAAAGGCAAAAATTGCCAGTTATCCACCTTTTCATTATTTAACAAGATGCGAAATTTGTGTTTTGCCAGTATTTCTCTATTTTGACATAAGATAATAGATTTGAAAGGGTTACGATTTCAAGAAAAAAATGTTGACACATTGAAAACTGGTGAAATTTTTAATGATCTTGATAATTAGATTGGGGATTAAAAAAATTTTTATTTCCCTGAGGCGGTAGGAACATTGACGCTAAATAAGTGCGGGTGTGGCGGAATGGCAGACGCGATGGCCTTAGGAGCCATTGGGGAAACCCTTGGGGGTTCAAGTCCCCCCGCCCGCACCAACGTAAATTTATTGATTCATTTTAAATGACTCAATGATTCAATGATTCAATGATTAAATGACTCAATGATTCAATCATTCAATAATTATCTTTTGATGTCCTTCCCTTTCGGGCTTTCCCGTGCGACCCTGTCTAAGATGCCATTGATGAATGAGGGTGCTTCATTATCGCCGTAATCCTTGGCAATTTCGATATACTCATTGATGGTCACCTTTGGTGGGATGTCCTCAAAATGGAAGATTTCGGCAGTGGCAAGGCGAAGTAAATTCCTTTCAATATAGGTAAGTCTCTCGAGCCGCCAGTGCATGATGACCCGCTTTAGCAACTCATCCAGTTCATCTTTGTGAGTCAGGACGATATTGAGGAGTTTCAGGGTAAATTCATTCATGGGAATCTTGGGAGCGAATTCAGGGTCAATTTCGAGATGTTTATACCCTTTTTGAGTTTCCTGCAGAGAATTCCCTGTAATCTCAGTTGCGTAAAGTAGCTGGAGTGCGAGTTCCCTTGCCTTGTGACGGCTGATGACACCTTTATTTTCCCTGTGTGACTTTTGCGGCTTCATGTATCAATTCTTCAAAAACGCCGGTTTAAACTCAGGGTTTTCCCGGGCAAAATAATTCTGGATTCCATTATAAATAAGTCGGGCGGTTGTCCACTGAAAGGACTTGGATACAAGGTATTGCGCCTCTTTTGTGTTGGAAAGGAATCCCACCTCAATTAAGATTGCGGGCATGGCATAGTTGGCAAGGACCGTGAAGTGTGCTGACTTGACGGTGGGCATCCGATGGTATGCCCGGAAATAGGGGTGGGTTTGAAATGACTGCCACATGGCTTCGCATGCGTGTTCGCTTGAAATCTTTTCCTCCTCTAAGGCATCTTTTAACATACCTGTGAGAATTTGTTTCAGATTCCGGTCCTGTGCTTCGGACACTTTTGGGAGGTCCTGGTCGTTTTCAAGTTTTTCCAGATACCTGAGCGCCGCATCATTGGCGCCTGTTTCAGCCCAGTGATATATCTCAATCCCTCTGGCAGAGGAAGAGTGAGGCGCATCATTCAAGTGAATGCTGAGGAAAAGGGCGCCTTCCTTCTTCTGGGCGAAATCCACCCTCTCAGAAAGTGAAACATACTCATCCTTCTCGCGTGTCATGATGGCGCTTATGTTTGGACTTTTTTCTATCAGATACTGGAGTTTTTTGGCAAAATCTAAAACGAGGTCTTTTTCATAGTAATAAGTCCCATTTATTTTTCTGACGCTTCGGGCACCCTTGCTATAGCCCCCGTGACCTGCATCTATAATCACCAGTCTGCGCCTTTTCGCCTCGGATTCCGTCCTTGCCGGCGGAGCAGGTGAAGTGGGAGTTGCTGGCGGGGGAGTGCCCGGTGTCCCTGATGGGATTGCATGTGTTGCGGCAGGGCTCCTGTTCGGGGTAGCGCCCGGCTTCATGGGTTGCGTGCCGGCAGGGGTGGATATTATTGTTGGGGATTGAGGAGGACGTGGGGTCACATTCTCTTTATTCGCCGGGGTTTTTATTTCCAATCTGGGATTGGGGAGAGGCTTTTCCTGCCTCAGTTGAACCTTGAGGTTGATAGGATTTTCACCGGGCTCCACAGACCATCGGGCTCCCGGTTTGGGGAAGAATGTGAGACGGATAGTCTTCGCTTCAGGATTGGACTGGATATCAATCTTGCTTATTCTGGGGTCTTCCGGCTGATAGGAGCGGTTTTCGTAGGTTTGGGCGATATTGAGTATATCAATGAAGAAGCAGCCATCTTTGTCCATCCGGTCGACCACGGTGTAACGGATGGGTGTGTCTGTTGTAATGGTGAGGAGGAAGGAATCGGGCAGGGATTGCCATGTCAGGCTGGAGAGGTTATTTGCGCCCAAATCCGGTGCATTAACCCACCAGAGCGTGACCATCAGTAGAAGGAGAGAGAAGCCCCGGCATGGATGATATGTTCGGTGTTTCCGTATTTTCATATCATCAACCAGACCTACAGGTATCAAGGCACAGGCGACCGGGCGCAGGACATTTAATTGAAAACAACATCAATATCCGGTTATAATCCCTGCCATTTTATATTAATCCATGTCATAGAGCCCTGTTGGAACGGGTGTTATTTTTTTGAGCCCTTGCCCGATGCAGACTCCTTCAATTCTTCAATATGTTTGGCTATCATGAGCGCCTCGGAGGAATCCTCACTCAGGAATTCGCAATAGATTTTCCAATTCTCGATAGCATCTTTAAACTCACCCAGATGTTCCAGGCAGATGGCAAGGTTGTAATACGCCTGCTCAAAGTCTTCAGCCAGTTCAATAGTTTTCCGGAAATGCTCACATGCCTTGGGATACTCATCCTTTTTGGCGGCGATACACCCCAGATTAAAGAAATCCCCAGGTTCTTTGGGTTTAAAGCCAAGTTGCTGAATTATATCCATCTTTTCCTCAGCCGCGAGGGAGTGGAACAGGGTGAATCCGTAGATTTTGTAAGCCGGCTCAAATCCGCGTTGGAGATGGGTGCGGTAACGTTCCATTTCCCTTTTATAAAGATTTTCCTGCGGTAGGGATGGCTGTGATTCTTTCTCCTGAGGTTTTCCCTCCGCCGCCAGTTTCTGACGCTCCTTCGGCTCTTGTTTACTCTTACCACTGCTCATGAAAGGCACGCTCCTTAGAGATGTCGAAAATACCACTCAATGAAAAAAACAATTTGCAAAGAGTTCATGGTGAAATGTAAAAACAAAAGAACTTTCATGTGAAATTAGGAACTTGTCCACAATTTTTTTACAAAATTGCAGATTCTTTTGCGCAAGATGGGTTCCTTTGCGAAAATATACATTGTCCTGTGGGGATATTTTTTTCTTTACTTTTGCCAAAAAGACCATTTCCCTGTTTTAGTTTTAAGATAGCTGATTTTCTGTTTGTTAGTGAAATTATTTTGTGCGTTGAATGGGTGATTGTGTGGAAGACATAAAGGAAAAGATTGAGCAGGTTCTGGGCGCTGAGGATGAGGCAAAGTCCACTATCGAGAATGCGCAGAGGGAGAAGGAGCGTCTCCTCTCTGAGGCGCGCCAGAAGGTGATGGAGATGCTTGAGTCTGCCCGTGAGGAAGCCGGGATGATTATTGCCGGGCAGAAGAAACTGGTTGAGGAAGAAACATCGGTGGAGATTGATGGCAAACGCCGGCGGACAAATGAGGAGATTCAATCGCTTATAGCGTCGGGGCGAAAAAATATCCCCTCTGCCGTGTCGTTCATTGTGAAATCACTGATAAATCCCTCTTTATCTGAAAAATGACTGTAGAAAAAATCAAAAAGATGTTTGTCATTGCCCCTCTGGAGCACCGCGAGTCCATCCTTGCGGCTCTTCAGAGGCTCGGCGTTGTCCAGATTGTGGATATATGCCCGGAGGATGAGTCGGGACATGTAGAAGAGAACGCTTTTGACTGGAGCCGTGTAAAACAGCAGAATATCCCTGAAAGGCGTCATATTGAAAAAGCCTATGAATCCGTGGTCTCCTCTATCCGCTTCATGGACAATTATATCCCAGAGCGCACCGGTTATGAATTGCTGAAGAAGGGACCGGAGACTGTGATGGCTGAAGAGGCGGACAAAATCTTGAGAGAGTTCGATTTTGAAAAGTTCGTTACGGAACTTAATAACATTGAGGGTCAGGTTAAAAATCTTCATGCAAAACGTTTGACCCTACTTACCCGTCGGGAAAATCTCCTTCCCTGGGCTGACCTGCCTGTCCCTTTGAGTTATTTCTGCCGCACCAATCATGTCATCATTCGCGCCCTGTCTGTTGCGGTGACCAGTGTTGAGCCATTCCAGAAGGCGGCGGCGGCGGCAATCAGCGAACTCTGGACCGCTAAAGTCAGTGAGTCAAAGAAGAATAAATATATTATTGTCATGTATCACAGGGACTCTCGGGCGATTGCGGATAAAATCATTCAGGATTTCGATGTGCATCCAGCGGTGTTGCCCTGTGTGGATATGACACCGGCGCAGCTCATTGCGGATATTGATGAGAAAATTGCCGCCATTCTTGAGGAAACCCGGAAGATTGAAAAACGTCTCAGAGATATGCGGGATGAAATACTGCGTCTCAAGGTTGTGGCTAATCATCTGGATAATTCCCTTCTCCGAAAGAAGGCGCAGGAATACTGTGGCGAGACGCGCGCCACGTTTCTTGTTAAAGGCTGGATTCCTGAGAAAAGGATTACCGGCGTTGAAAAGTCGCTCAGAGATGTTACCCAGGATGTGGACATCAGCACATACGAACCGCTGGAGGGCGAGGATGTCCCTATCATCCTGAAAAATTCGCCCCTTGTCAGCCCATACGAGTCAGTGCTCGGGATTTACGGAAATCCCAATTACAGTGAACCCGACCCGACGCCGAGCATGGCGGTGTTCTTTTTTATCGGCTTTGGCTTCTGCCTTGGTGATGGAGGATATGGTCTCGCCCTGGCGCTTTTGACCGGCTGGATGATACGGAAGTTAAAGCTGGCGCCGGGCGTGAAAAAATTTTTGACCATGCTTTTCATTTCAGCGATTTCCGCCATCATCTTTGGCGCCATAACCGGCAGCTGGCTTGGCAATCTCTTCACCGACACCTCAGATAAGCCATTGCCCTCCTCAAATTTCTGGTTGAAACAGGTTTTGTTGAAATTGCAGTTCATTAACCCCCTGGGGAAGCACATCATGTATTTTCTCCTGGCGTCGCTGGTGGTTGGGTATATTCAGCTATTCTGGGGTGTGCTATTAAAGCTCTTTGACCTTCTTTTGAGACGGCGTTTCTTAGACGCCTTCTTTGACCCATTTGCATGGCTTTTATTTGCGGCGGGTGTGCCGGTGGGGATATACCGCCTGCCTCTTGGGATGTCCCTCTCAATCACGGGTATTGCCCTTATCTTACTTTTCGCCGGACGCAATGAAAAGAATATCTTATTACGGTTCGGCTTGGGGTTCTGGACAGTGTATGGCATCGTAACGGGATTTCTTTCCGATATTCTCTCATATTGCCGTCTTTTTGCGCTGGGTCTTGCCTCGGGGATTATGGCTAATGTGATAAATATAATCGCCTTCTTCCTCCTTGCAATTCCTTACATTGGATGGCTCTTCACCATCATCATCCTTGTTGTTGCGCATTTTGTCTTTCTGTTGATAAATGTCCTTGGGGCATTCATACATACAACACGTCTCCAGTTTGTGGAATTTTTTCCAAAGTTTTACACAAGCGGCGGTTATAGATTTGAGCCCTTTGGACTCAGGAATACATTTGTGGAGATTAGTAAAGACCAGTTAGGGCACAGTAATAAGGTATGACTGGAAATTTTCCGGCGCTTTTTTTCATGCCTTGTGAGGGAATGAGACTGGTAAGATTATGAGTATAAGGAGGTAGTGACATGGAAGCGGT
>JAPLSR010000371.1 GCA_026398545.1 Candidatus Sumerlaeota bacterium
CCATGCATCTTGCCCTTGTGAACCTTTCGGTGCTTGACTCTCTTCGGAACCAGCATCTCTATTTACGCCTCCGCTTCTTTGGTAATCTCAGTTTCTATCTTCTTGGCAAATATCTCTCCAAGGAAGATCCAGACTTTAACACCAATGGCGCCATATTTTGTGTGGGCGACGGCTAAACCGTAATCGATATCTGCCCGCAGGGTGTGCAGTGGGACACGTCCCTCCCGGAACCATTCCATGCGCGACATTTCGGCACCTGCCAGGCGACCCTTGCAGTTGATGCGGATTCCATGCCCCCCCGCCTTCATGGTTGCCTGGATGGCCTTTTTCAGCGCACGGCGAAAACTGATGCGTCGCAGTAGCTGTGCCGCCACGTTCTCAGCCACCAGCTGGGCAACAAGGTCAGGCTTGCGTATCTCATTAATATTTATAAAAATCCTTTTCTTGGTCATGGACTCCAGGTTCTTACGGAGGGTCTCAATCTCCGCCCCCTTCCTGCCGATGATAATACCCGGCCGCGCCGTGTGAATCGTAATCTTGGCGCGGTCTGCCGCACGGTCAATCTCCACACGGGCAATGCCAGCATGATGAAACTTTTTCTTTATCTCATCACGAATCTTGATATCCTCGTGGAGGAGCTCAGCATAATTATTCTTGGCAAACCAGTGAGACTCCCAGTCCTTGATGATTCCCAGCCGCAAACCTATGGGATTTACCTTCTGTCCCACTTATCGGGCCTCCTTAAAACTCCTGTCTATTTATCAAATCTCCCCTTACACATGAAAGGAGATCCATTACTCCCCAAGCTCAAGGGTGACATGACAGCTCCGCCTGCGTATTCGAAAGGCGCGTCCCATGGCATGAGCCTGAATCCGTTTCAGCATCGGACCACCATCCGCATATATCTTTGAGACAATCAAGTCATCCGTATTGGGATGCGCCTTCCGGTCAACACTCGCAACAACGGAAAGCAGAAGCCTCTTTATTGCTGGAACAGCAGAGGGTCGTGGCGTGACCGCAAGGGTATTCAGCGCCTCGCGGACGGTCATCCCTTTTATCATATTTGTCAGTAGCCGGGCTTTCCTTGCCGGGATGTGCAAATAGCGCACCATGCCCCTTGCCACACAATCATACTCTATTTCACGTTTCTGTTTCCCCATGGAGCCTAAAACCTCCCCAAACCTTCCTCACATATCACCGGAATACCAATAAAATCCCGGGTTACACCCCTTTTTTGCCACCGGTAATAGCGGCGGTCTTTCTGGATGCCTTTCCTCCGTGCGCACGAAATATGCGTGTCGGAGCAAATTCCCCCAGTTTGTGACCAACCATATTCTCATTGATGAAAACAGGGACAAACTGCTTGCCATTGTGAATTGCAATGGTCAGACCCAGCATTTGAGGCGAGACCATTGAGCGCCGGGACCATGTCTTGATTACCCGCCTGTCACTGGCAGCCTGAGCCATCTGCACCTTCTTTAACAATTTTGGGTCTATATAAGGCCCTTTTTTCAGCGAACGGGGCATAATGATATCATACCTCCCTATTTCTTGCCTCTGCGCTTTACAATAAATTTATCTGAACCCTTGTGGACTTTCCGCGTCTTGTATCCCTTTGCGGGCTGTCCCCATGGCGACTTTGGATGACCGCCTGACGCCTTGCCCTCGCCACCACCCATCGGGTGGTCAATGGGATTCATGGATACACCACGATTATGCGGCCTCCGTCCGAGCCAGCGCTTACGGCCCGCCTTGCCTATTGAAATATTCTCATGGTCGGCATTCCCAAGCTGCCCTATGGTGGCGCGGCATTCGGGATGAAAGAGACGAACCTCGCCCGATGGCATTCTCAGATGCACGTATTTCCCTTCCTTAGCCATCAGCTGGGCATAGGTTCCCGCTCCCTTCGCCACCTGTCCCCCCTTCTTCGGCTTCATCTCTATATTGTGCACAATGGTGCCGGTGGGGATATTTTTCAATGGAAGGGCATTCCCCACGCGGATATCCACATCCTCACCGGAGATGACCTGCATGCCCACGGCGAGACCATCCGGGGCAAGAATATAACGCTTCTCTCCA
>JAPLSR010000455.1 GCA_026398545.1 Candidatus Sumerlaeota bacterium
CTCCGGCTTCCTCGTCAATGAAGACGGCGGTTCATGGGCCGACATCGGAACCATTGTCCAGAAATTGAAAAAGATATGTCCGGAGGATTCCATCTTCGTCTATAGTTCCAAAATCCTCCAGCTGCATCATCTATCCGACCACTTGACATCCGCTTCGGGCAAAAACGAGGGATCCATCCTGATATTCGGCGTGACGGACGATCTTCTGCCCATCATTAACTATCTGGAAAAGGTTTATCAATCGGTCTATCTTTTCAAACCCGCCGGAACCGGTCTCTTTACCCCTGAACGCGTTGAAGGAGAGGAGAAGGTCATTCTTCTGGGGGATTACGGCGACTGGAAGCATCTGCGGATCAAGACATCGGTCGTTTATTTCCATTCGATGCCGGACGCGGAGGATGCCGAGCAGATTTCCCGGATCATGGGAGAGAATGGAACCGTCATCTTCCAGACCCCGACCACGCAGGAGATACTTCGGATATTCAAAAGACGCCCCGACCTCAGCGTCGTCAATATTGACAAGAACGACGCCTATAAGGGGCAATTCGCGAGATGGATGAAAATCAATTCCCTCATCAGGGAGCGTTACAGACCGCTTGATTCCTGAATCCGAAGCGGATTGAAATTCATACGAGGAGCATGAAATTGAAGGCCTTCGAAATCTTTAACAAATATCTCGATTCGCAACCCGACACGCCCTTCTATATTGACATCATAAACGACAAAACATACAGCCGCGTGGAATTCTCTCGCGAGGCACTGAAACTCTGTTCTCTCTTGAGAGAGATCGGCGTTGCGCCCGGCGATAAAGTCGCCGCGATCCTACCCAACTGTGCGGAATTCGCCCTCCTGTATTTCGCCGCGCTTTATTCGCAGGTCACCATGGTTCCCCTGAATCCCATCCTTCACCCCTCGGAAGTGGAATATATTCTGAAGACCAGTGCGCCCAAAGCCGTATTTGTCTGTCCCTCCACCGCCGGCAAGATCACGCCGGAGATAGAAAACCTCTTCAGCGGCAGTCTCTTCGGACTCCGCATCCGGCAGGAATCCGCGCAGGAAATTGCATGTGCGGCGCGTGTTTTCGAATCCGCGGACGTCTTTTCTTCATATTCTCCCGCCGCAATTGATTTCGGAAAGATCCGGGACGATCATATCCTGACCATAACATATACATCGGGGACAACGCAGGTCCCAAAGGGGGTCATGCACCGCTTTGAGAACTTCGTGTATAACGCCCTGCGCTTTGTCGAGACGGTGGGCATCGGCCCGGAAAACAGGTTTTACGGCGTTCTATCCCAGGCTTACATGGGCGGCTTTTATAATCTCCTGATCCTGGCCTGGGTGTCGGGAGCGACTATCGGTTTCAGCAAGTCGTTCGACGCCCTTACGGCCATCACCTTCTGGGAACCTCCCATGAAATACAACCTTAACACCCTCTGGCTTGTCCCCACAATCATGGCTGTCCTTATGAAAGTGGATCGCAGCGAAAAAGGTCGGGATTACGCCCGGAGGCATACCCGCCTCGTTCTCGCCGGAACCGCGCCCCTGCCGGTCCAGCTGAGAAAGGATTTCGAGCAGAGATACGGCATCAGGGTTTATGAGAATTACGGACTCTCCGAAATCCTCTTCGTCAGTGTCAATACTCCCCGCGAAGCGGTGATTGACGGTTCGGTAGGGAAACCTCTTCAGGGCGTAGCGGTCGCCATTCGCAATGAGGCGGGCGGCGATCTCGCCATCCGCGAAGAGGGCGAAATCATCGTCAAGACGCCGGAATGCATGACGGGTTATTATAAAGAAGAAACGGCGGGGGAGAAAAAGGCGGGTCGGAACGAAGAATGGTTTTCGACGGGCGACATTGGATTCCTCGATGAGAACGGGAATCTCTATATCACGGGCAGAAAGAAAGACCTCATCATCAGGGGCGGCATCAATATCAGCCCCAGCGCCATTGAAAATATCATCATGGAGCATCCCGCCATCAGCCAGGTGGCCGTGGTCGGCATCCCCCATGATCTTTATGGCGAGGATATCGCCGCCGTAGTGAAACTGAAACAGGGCTTCAGCCTGGGGGACATCCAGAAGGAATTGGAAGATCTGTGCAGCGCTAAACTGAGCCAGATACGGAAACCCTCGGCGTTTTTTGAGATTGAGGAGATCCCCGCCAGCACCACGAGCAAGATTCAGAAAAATAAATTGCGCCAGATGCTCAGAGCAAAGTTGGGGAAATAATTCATATAACGATGCTGCTTGGTTTTTCACATATCGGCTTTACCGTCCCATCCATGAACAAGGCCATTGAGTTTTTCAAGGCTCTCGGATTCGCGCTTGAGTTCATGAATGAAGGCCTGCGCAATGCCCCGGAAAAAAAGGAGTTCCTCAACGCCTGTCCCGAAAAACATGATATCGCCTTTCTGAAGGGGAACATCAATCCGGTGGGAGTGGAACTGATTCATTATCCGTTATGCGCGGAAAAAAACTTCTCCCCGGCCTTCGATGTGATAATCAGGGGACGGGCAGAAGTCGTCGGCGCACATCCCTCGCCGGTCGGGCCGATCCTCATCCTTCCCGATGAATCGAAAAGCGCGATTGATGCCATAACAGTAGAGTCTCGCGGTCTTGAGGCGTCAAAAAAATTCTGGCGCGATGCCGCTGGTTTTAGGATCGTCACGGAAACGGGCGACGCCCTGGATTTCCGGCCGGCCATTCCGATACCGAACTGGCACCTGACGCTGAGAGTGATAAGGTCGGACAAGGCCGCGGCCGATCCATGCAAACTCGACATCCCCGGCGCCAATCTGATTTCGCTTGTTACGACCGCACTCGAGGCGGACAAAGCGAAATTGGAGTCCGGCGGAGGGAAAAATCCAAGCCCGATATTTTCCCTGGTCGTGAATGGCAGGACGTTGAAAATCTGTCTCCTCTATTCGCCGGAAGGCCGGGTTGTCGAATTGATTGAATTTCAGAAGGAGGGGGATAAACGATGAAAAAAATCGTTGATTTGAGCTACGTCATCGAAGAGGGGATGCTTACCTTCACGGCTCCCTGGCATCCGGTGGTGGAGATTTCCATCATGGGTCGCCATAGCCTCGAAGGACGGGAGACGCGGAAACTCGTCCTCGGAACGCATACGGGCACCCACGTTGATGCCCCGGCTCATTTTGCGCCCGGCGGAGCCACTATTGACAAGACTCCCCTGAGTGTCTTAATTGGAAAGACTCACTTGATTGAATTTCCCGATTCCCCGCCCATGCGAAAAATTGAGATTCAGGATGTGAAAAAGCAATTGGGCGAAAGACCAGCTCATGAGAGGATTGTGTTTCGGTTCGACTGGTCAAGGCATTGGGGCACGGGGCAGTATTACAGCGACTGGCCTTACCTCTCGCGAGAATTGTGCGAATGGTTAATAAAAAATGGCGTCAGATTGGTCGGCATGGACACGCCATCGCCGGATAATCCTTACGATAACAAGGCATCCGGCAACGATTCGCCCCATCACAAAGTGTTTCTCCAAAACGGCGTGACCCTTGTGGAATATCTGTGCAATCTGGCGGAAATCGGGCAAAAGGTTTTCGATCTTGCGGCCCTGCCGCTGAAGATCAAGGATGGAGACGGCGCCCCTGCACGCGTTATCGCCCTGGTGGATGACATTTCAGGAGACAAGAATGAAACAGGAAGTTAAAGGGTGGGTGATGGGATTTTTCCAGAAGAAAAAAGAGATCCCCGGACAAAGCGAACAGGATAAACTCGATGTGGATTACTTCGCGGCGGGTCTTCTCGATTCTCTCGCTGTCGTGGACCTGATTCTCAGCATCGAGGAGAGATTTCACATCACCCTCGGACCGGAAAATATGCAAGACCGCAGATTCTGCCGCATCGGCGGCCTGTCCGAGATCATTTCGGAAATGCTGGATCGGCAAAACCACTGAAAGGAAATCGAATTGAGCCAGAACACCGATGCTTATGAAAAATGGACGAAGACCTACCGGGCTTTTCTGAAAAACAGGAAAACCCTTAACTGGCCGCCCACGCCGCTTGTCAGGATGTTCATGGGAAACTATATCCCGAACCATGTCAGAGATTTCGCAGGAAAAAAGGTGCTCGACGTCGGGTGCGGCACGGGAAACAACATGGGCTTCTTCGGTATGCTGGGCCTTGAACTGTATGGCACGGAAGTGTCGGACGAACTATGCGATCTGACGCGCAAAATGGTGGCCGATCTGGGCTTGAGCCTCGATATCCGCACCGGCTTTAACCGGCAAATTCCCTTCTTATCGGATTTCTTCGATTATCTTGTCTCATGGAATGTAATCCATTATGAGAATAATGAAAAGGACATGATCGAAGCAATTGCGGAATACGCCCGAGTCCTGAAGCCCGGCGGCAGAATGTTCCTGTCCACCACCGGCCCCAAACACATGATCCTGAAGAACGCCGAAATCGTGGGGCCGCATCTGTATAAGGTCGGGCGGGAGGACGACTTCCGCAAAGGCGAGGTCTTTTTCTATTTCGATTCTCCCGAGTATATAAAATATTATTTCTCAAAAAGTTTCAAAGATGTCATGGTGGGAACCGTGAGCGATTTCATGTTCACCGAATGGCAGGATTATTTCCTCGTTACTGCTGTGAAGTGACATAAAAAAAGAAATGAGAAAAAATCGCAATGCCTGAAGAAAGATTTCATTATACCCGAGAAGATCTGGTCTCCGCGCTGGAACATATCGGTGTGAAAAAGGGCGATATTCTCTTCTGCCATTCCAACCTGGGATTTCTGGGAATCCCGAAGGGCGGGAACACAAAAGAAATCGTCTTCGATACGGTCTATGGCGCCTTCAGGGACGCATTGGGAGAAGAGGGAACTCTTTGCGTGCCCACGTTCACTTATTCCTTTTGCAAAAGGGAGCCGTTTGATCCCCAAAACACCCCCTCCACGGCCGGAATGTTCACAGAAATGATCCGCCAGTTGCCGCAGACCCATCGCTCTCATGACCCGATTTTTTCCATTGCGGCGGTGGGCGGACGCGCCCGCGAGCTGGTGGAAAACGTCTCGAACGATTGCTTCGGCCCTGGTTCCTTCTGGGAAAGGCTTCATGAGGGAAACGGTGCGGTCTGCAATGTCGGGATCGGCGCCCATTCGGCCTTCATTCATTATATTGAAAATTATCTGCGAGTTCCCTATAGATATAAAAAATTATTTCATGGCAACCTGATCATCAACGGCGTTCCCCGCAAACACGCCGTCATTTATTTCTGCCACGATCTGAACGATCCCAAAACCGTTCTTGAGACAAGGAAGTTTGAAAAAGCGGCGCGGGAGGCCGGCCTTGTCCATGCGCGGGTGGTCGGGCGGGGCGAGGTGAACCGCATCTTGTGCCGCGAAATGTTCCGCTTGTGCCGCGAGGGTCTTTGCAGGGATAAATGGTTTCTGGTCACCGGCCCCAAAGAAGGGGAGAGCGAGGAGTTGACCGCGCCCTCCGACGCCGATCGTCATCAGGCGACGCTTCCGAAAAATGCCGACATGAAAACAATGATTGACGCGCTCTGGCGCATCCCCCGCGATCTGGTTTCCGATGGTTACGATGCGGCGCTTTATGTCGTTTCCGATCAGCTGAAGGCTATTGTCTCCGATGAGGAATCTTCGAAGGCCAAGATGATAATTCATGAATATCCCACCGGCACGGAGGCCTATACGTGGATCGTCCCCGAAAAATGGACCTGCCTTGAGGCCCGGCTGGAAACACTCGATGGAAAAAAGATTTTTTCTTATGCCGATCATCCCCTCCATTGCGTTTCAAATTCTATTCCTTTCGAAGGCAAGGTCACGAGAGAGGAACTCTTCAAGCACCTATATACTATCCCGAAGATGCCGGACGCAATCCCCTTCAAGTTCAAATATTATGAGCGGGACTGGGGTCTGTGCTGTTCTGAAAATTTAAAAAACACACTGAAGGATGAAAAATACCGCGTCGTCATCAAAACGGAATTCCGTTACGGAAAATTAAAGGTGGGCGAGTTCATTCTGCCCGGAGAAAGCGACGATTCCATCGTCCTCTGCGCCCACCTGTGCCATCCGGCCATGGTTCAGGACGATCTGACCGGCGTGGTTGCGGGCGTCGAAATCATGAGGCGTCTGGCGCGGACTCCACAAAGGCATTACACCTACCGCTTCCTCCTCGTTCCCGAAACGATCGGCAGCCTATGTTGGCTGAGCCATAATGAAGACCTTCACGTCCGCTTGAAAGGCGGGCTGTTTCTCGAAATGCTCGGACTCGATAATCCGGCGGCGCTTCAACTTTCATTCAGGGGCGATACGCAGATTGACAAGTGCTTCCAATTCGCCTTGAAGGAAAAAGAACCGGACGGGTGGTGGGGCGCGTTCCGTCATGTGATTGGAAACGACGAGCGGCAGTTCAACGCGCCCGGACTGAGAATCCCGATGCTCTCCCTCAGCCGTGTGTATCCGAAAGAATCAGGCAAATGGCCTTACCCGGAATATCACACAAATAAGGACACGCCGGAGATGGTATCGGAAAAACGCCTCCAAGAATCCATCGGTCTGGTTCTTCTGATGCTTCAATATCTCGAAAACAACACGATCCTGCTCAACCGATTCAAGGGTGAGGTCTTCTGTTCCCGTTATGCCATGCACATAGATTATTATCAGGACCCGGAGGGCCATGCCGCCCTGTTCGGCGCCCTTGATCTGATTGATGGCACAAGGACGGTGGCCGATATCGCCGCCGCTCTCAACGTAAAGTTCGATACGATATTGAAGGTCGGCAAACTTCTACTGGAAAAGAATCTCATCGAATTGGGAGAACATCATGCCTGAACTTGAAATCGCATTAAGACCTGCGGAACCTGAAGACGCCCGATTGCTTTTCAATTGGCGCAACGATGATCTAACCCGCCAGGTCTCGTTTCATTCCGAGAAAATTTCATGGGAAGAACACATCGTTTGGTATAATAATTCATTATCCAGCACCTCAAGACAGATATTCATCGGGGAGGTTCTGCCCGACCAATCTCCCTGCGGGCAGGTCCGGTTCGATCTGTTGTCTCCTGAGGAGGCGGAGATCAGTATTGTCATTGCGCCCGAATGGAGGGGGAAGGGTCTGGGGAAGAAAATCATATCAGCCGGTGTGGAAAAATTCCACGTCGAGAATCCCGCCGTGCTAACCATCATTGCCAATATCAAACCTGAAAATGCGGCATCGAAGAAGGTATTTCAACATTGCGGATTCGAATATATCGAGACATATATGGGAAAAGAAGATTTCTTGTCCGAGAAATGGCTTCTTAGAATCAGTTGATTCTGAAAGTATAATGGCTTCATGAATATGGATAAAAACAAAATATACATTATAATGCAGGCCAGAGTAAGTTCCGTACGTCTTCCCGCGAAAATTCTTAAACATATCTGTGGCAAATCCATCCTTGAGCATGACATCGAACGGTGTCTGCGGATCCGCTGTTCCTCGGGTATTATCATTGCCACCACCCATGAACCCGGGGTTCAGGAAATCATCAAAATCGCCGGGAAATTCCCTTCTGAGAAAGTGTTTGTCTATCACGGCTCCATGGATGACGTCCTTGAACGTTATTATTGCGCAGCAAGACAATACCATGTGGATATCATTGTTCGGCTCACTTCCGACAATCCCCTTCTTGATCCCATGCTTGTGGACCTGATGTTGGAGCGTTTCATGGAATTGGATAAAACGAGAGGAGTCGATTACCTGGCCAACAATCTGATACCA
>JAPLSR010000149.1 GCA_026398545.1 Candidatus Sumerlaeota bacterium
TCTCAGCCTGAGACAGGCGGCATCCAAACTTGTCTATGCCTTGAAAGCCATTGAAGACCTGAAAAAGGCGGAAGTTGGTTAATTTTACAATACACAGGAGGTTTAAATAAAATGTCAGATAATGCCCTTACAAATCAGGAAATTGTTGAATCTTTGAAAAAGAAGACCCTGCTGGAGATAAGTGAGCTTGTGGAACTTATTGAAAAGACATTCGGCGTGACAGCCGCTCCGATGGCAATGGCTGCAATGGGTGCCGCCCCTGCCGCCGGTGCACCCGCAGAGGCGGTCGAGGAAAAAACTGAGTTCACTGTCATTCTTAAATCCTTCGGTGCCAACAAGGTTAGCGTTATTAAAGAGATTCGCGTCATTACAAATCTGGGACTGAAGGAGGCGAAGGATTTGGTTGAGGCCGCCCCGAAGGAGGTTGCCAAGGATATCTCCAAAGCCGAGGCGGAAGAGATTAAGAAAAAATTGGAAACCGCCGGCGCCACTGTGGAAATCAAATAAGTCCTCATTACGGGTTTGGATTTCCATACATGGAGACGATTGATAATTCAGGACTTTTGACCCTTGCCCTTCATTCCCTAATTCAGGAGGTGTTCCTGAGTGGACAGATATAATAAAGACCTGGAAACAGGTCGGATTACGTACCGACGAATCTCCGAGATTATGGAGATTCCTTATCTTCTGGAGACTCAGAAGAAATCCTATGCAGAATTTCTTCAGTTTAACACCCCGCCCAGCATGCGGGTGGTTAAGGGGCTCCAGGAGGCATTTGCAAGCGTCTTCCCCATTAAAGCAACCAATAATCCCTCAACTCTTGAATTTGTTGAATACTCCTTTGGCAAACCCAAATACAATGAAAGCGAATGCATTGACCGTGGGATGACATATGCCGCACCTCTCAAGGTGAAACTGCAACTCATTGTGCGGGAGGAAAATCCCGAGACCCGCCAGGTGGAGATTAAGGACATCAAGGAGCAGGACACCTATATGGGGGAAATCCCCCTTATGACAGACAATGGGACATTTATCATCAATGGTGCCGAGCGGGTCATTGTCAGCCAGCTTCACCGCTCACCTGGCGTCTCCTTTTCCTCAGCCATGCATCCTAATGGAAAAACCACATACAGTGCGCGCATCATTCCATACCGCGGGGCATGGGTGGAGTTTGAGATTGATATCTACAATGTGATGTATGTCATGATTGACCGGAAGCGGCGCATCCCCTCAACCACCTTCCTCCGCACCTTCGGCTATGAGAGTGAGGAGGAGATCTCGCAGGAGTTTTTTGCAACGGATAAGATTCTTCTGGATGATTTCAAGAAGGGCAAGACAAAGGTCAGCAATCTGGAAAAGTATTTAGGCGAGGAGTTCATTGAGCCTGTCATCGACCCCAAGACCAAAAAGGTCCTGCTCGAGAAGGGTGCCAAAGTCACAAAAAAGGCAATCGATATACTGAAACAATCAGGCGTCCGTTCCGTCAGCCTCACAGTTGCCGAGGGATATGAACAGATTCTGGGCTCCATCCTTGCAACAGATGTTGTGGATTTGCATACTGGAGAAATTCTGGGTGAATGCTGGGAGCGTGTCACAACCTCACTTCTGCGGGGTTGCGCCAACACCGGTATTAAGAAGATTGAAGCCCTGAAAATCTCACCCGATGAAACCAATGTCATCCTGAACACCCTGGAAAAGGATAAGGTGCGAAGTTATGAGGAGAGCCTGCTTGAGTTCTTTAAGAAACTGCGTCCGGGCAATCCCGTCTCTGTCCTTGCCGGACGACGCCTGATGGAAGAGATGTTTTCCAACGAGCGCCGTTACGACCTCGGACCGGTTGGACGCCACAAAATCAACACCCGATTCAAACTGGACCCCTCCAATCAGAGCCGTACCCTCACCAAGCAAGATATTGTCCATGTCATGAAATACCTTGTCCGCCTCCAGCACGACCAGGTCGACGTGGATGATATTGACCATCTGGGAAACCGCCGAGTCCGCTCTGTTGGGGAACTCCTTGAAAATCAAATAAGGATTGGACTGGCTGACCTGGAGAAGACGGCGCGTGAACGCATGGCGATTGTTGACTTAGAAAACATGCTTCCCCAGAATCTCATCAACGCCAAGCCTGTCATCACATCCATCAAAGATTTCTTCGGACGCAGCCAGTTGTCCCAGTTCATGGACCAGACCAACCCGCTGGCAGAGTTGACTCACAAGCGCCGTCTTTCCGCCCTTGGACCCGGTGGACTCTCCCGCGACCGCGCCGGATTCGAAGTTCGTGACGTGCATCACACCCATTACGGCCGCATCTGTCCTATCGAGATACCAGAGGGTCCCAATATCGGTCTTATTTCATCACTGTGCACCTATGCCCGTATTAACCAGTATGGCTTCATCGAAACACCCTATCGCAAGGTGCATAGCGCCATAGTATCCGGTGAGATTGAATATCTGACGGCGGATGTGGAGGATGATTACCGCATCGCCCAGGCAAATGCCCCTGTGGATGAGAATGGCAAGTTCGACATTGACTCTATCCTGTGCCGCTATCGTGGCGACTTTCCGCGTGTTGTCCCGGAAGAGGTGGAATATATGGATGTCTCGCCGAAACAGCTCGTGAGTGTTTCGGCAGCCCTGATTCCCTTCCTCGAGCATGATGACGCCAACCGCGCCCTCATGGGTTCGAACATGCAGCGACAAGCCGTTCCACTCCTCTTCCCCGAGCCGCCCATTGTTGGGACGGGGATTGAAAGAAAGGTGGCAGTGGATTCAGGCGTGTGTATGTTGTGTGACCAACAGGGAATCGTGGAACGGGTGTCATCCCATGAAATTGTCATCCGCAACAAGAAAAACGAACCTATATATTACCCACTTATAAAGTTTAAACGGTCCAACCAGAACACATGTATTAACCAGCGTCCCCTCGTCAGTGAAGGTGATGCCGTCAAACCCGGGCAAATCATTGCGGATGGCCCAGCCACCTGCAATGGTGAATTGGCACTCGGGCGCAATGTCCTGTGCGCCTTCATGCCCTGGGGTGGTTATAACTTTGAGGATGCCATCCTGATATCTGAGAGGCTTGTCCACAGTGACTCTTACACATCCCTCCACATCATGGAATTTGAGATAGATGCCCGCGATACAAAGATGGGTAAAGAAGAAATTACAAGGGACATTCCTAATGTGGGTGAAGAGGCATTGGCTTATCTGGATGAAAATGGGCTAATCATGACTGGAGCGGAGGTAAAACCCGGTGATATCCTGGTTGGAAAAGTGACCCCGAAGGCGGAGACTGACCTTACCAGTGAAGAGAAACTCCTCCGCGCCATCTTTGGGGAAAAGGCAGGGGATGTGCGTGATGCCTCTCTCAAGGCACAGCCCGGTGTGAGCGGCATTGTCCTTGATGTCAAGGTGTTCTCACGCAAGGAGCGCGGAACTCAGACGGATAAGGATGACAAGGCATCCATAGTCCACATTGAAAAAGAGCGGGATAACAAGCTCTCCGCCACCTGGTCCAAGTTCGATGATGACCTGAGGGAAGCCATCGACTCCCACAAGCCCAAGATTGTCAACTTCGAAACGGGTGAGATGGAATACAATCCCGGCGACAACATCACACCAAAAGTTATTGAATATGTCCGGCAGTGCCTGAAAATGGGTATGCTTCCCGTGGACGGGAAGGCTGGCACCCGAATCAAGTCCATCTTTCATGAAACCATGAGAATGGTGAATGATGTTGAAGAGGGTACATCCAACCGTATCTCCCGTATCAAGACGGGGGATGAACTCCCGCCGGGCGTCAACAAGGTGGTCAAGGTTTATATTGCCACCAAACGCAAGATTTCCGTCGGCGACAAGATGGCGGGGCGTCATGGGAATAAGGGCGTCATCGCCAAGATTCTCCCTGTTGAGGATATGCCCTTCTTAGAAGACGGCACACCTGTTGACATCGTTCTAAATCCACTTGGCGTCCCATCACGCATGAATATCGGGCAGATTTTAGAGACACACATCGGTCTGGCTGCCAAAATTCTGGGACTAAAGGTCGCCACGCCAGTCTTCGATGGCGCACAAGAGGGAGAGATTCGTGAACTCCTTGAACAGGCGCATCTCAATCGATCCGGTCAGACTGCCCTCTATGATGGCTTGACGGGCGAAAAGTTCGACCGTCCCGTCACAGTGGGGTATATCTATATGATGAAACTGGCGCACCTTGTTGACGACAAGATGCATGCACGCGCCATCGGACCTTACTCACTTGTCACACAGCAGCCATTGGGAGGAAAGGCGCAGTTCGGCGGACAGCGCTTCGGAGAAATGGAAGTCTGGGCGTTAGAGGCTTACGGCGCCGCATACACCCTGCAGGAACTTCTCACCGTTAAAAGCGATGATGTCATTGGACGCACACGCATCTATGAAACCATTGTCAAGGGTAGAAACTCCCTCACCCCGGGTATTCCTGAATCGTTTAATGTCCTCGTCAAGGAACTCCAAGGATTGGGACTGAATCTTGAACTCCTTGCCGAACAAGAGGTGAAATCGGAACGTGAGGCGGTGGAAGAGGAGGAGGAGGAAGAGGAACCCATTGACCTGCAGGCTGAGGATGAAGAGGAAGAGGCATGACATGGGGGCAAGGGCGGGTGATTCATGACAGAATCCCATTCGCACATGAATCATATCTGTCCATTTTCCCGTTTGTATAAGGGGGCATGACGATATGGTAAAAAACGAGAATGAAATTGGTCCAACTCAGACAATGATTCTGGGTCTGGACAAGGATTTTGAGGAAGTTGACCTGAACATCGTAAATGCCATTGCGCGCATCTCCATTGCATCGCCGGAACAGGTGTTGCAATGGTCAAGGCGGCACTGCCGCCAGACAGACCGACGCGGAGTCTGCAAATGCGGCAAAAGTGCGGAAGAACAGGCACTCTGTCCATTTGGTGAAGTCAAAAAGCCCGAAACCATCAATTACCGCACCTTCAAACCGGAAAAGGATGGTCTCTTTTGCGAACGCATCTTTGGCCCTGTGAAGGACTGGGAATGCGCCTGCGGAAAATACAAACGGATTAAATACAAGGGAATTATCTGTGACCGCTGCGGCGTGGAGGTCACTGAATCCAAAGTGCGCCGCATACGCATGGGTCATATCAAACTGGCTGCGCCTGTCTGCCACATCTGGTTCTACAAGGGAACCTCCAGTCCAATCTCAAACCTCCTTGATATCAGCATTCGCGACATCGGAAAGGTCATATATTATCAGGATTACATCGTTGTTGAACCGGGTGACAGCCCTCTCAAGCCAAAGCAGATTCTTTCCGAGGAAGAATACCGTAAATACAAAGAGATTTATGCCGACCGCGTCAAGGTATCCATTGGCGCAGAGGCGGTCATGGAACTTTTGAAGCAGATAGATATTGACTCCCTCTCCAGCCGCCTCGCCTTAGAGATGCGCCAGGCAACCTCCATGCAGCGCCGCACCAAAATCATAAAACGCCTGAAGATTGTGGAGGCATTCCGGGGTTCAGGAAACAAACCGGAATGGATGGTTCTGAGCATCCTGCCGGTTATCCCCCCAGATTTGCGCCCGCTGGTGCATCTGGACGGTGGCCGCTTCGCCACAAGCGACCTGAATGACCTTTACCGCCGCGTTATCAACAGGAACAACCGCTTGAAAAGACTTATGGAACTCAAGGCACCGGATGTCATCCTGCGGAATGAAAAACGGATGCTCCAGGAAGCGGTGGATGCCCTCTTTGACAATAGCCGGCGCAGCCGACCCACCAAGGGACACAACAACCGTCCCTTGAAATCGCTCTCCGACATGTTGAAGGGTAAGCAGGGGCGTTTCCGCCAGAACCTCCTCGGCAAGCGGGTGGATTACTCAGGTCGCTCGGTCATAGTTGTTGGACCCGAATTGAACTTCAATCAGTGCGGTCTGCCCAAAAAGATGGCGCTTGAGCTCTTCGACCCGTTCATAATCCATGAACTCCAGCGCCAGGGCTTTGCGCACACCATCAAAAGCGCCAAAAGGATGATCGAGGAGGAAGACCCGATTGTATATGACATCCTTGACCAGATTACAAAGAACCACCCCGTTCTCCTGAACCGTGCCCCAACACTGCACCGCCTGGGCATTCAGGCATTCCATCCGGTTCTCGTGGAAGGCAAGGCTATTCGTCTCCATCCCCTCTCCTGCGCCGCCTTCAACGCCGACTTTGACGGCGACCAGATGGCAGTGCATGTGCCCCTATCCACAGAAAGCCAGATAGAAGCGCACATGATTATGATGGCGCACAACAATATCTTATCCCCCGCGAATGGACGACCCATCGCCGTGCCCTCGCAGGACATCGTACTGGGCTGTTTTTATCTCACAAAGATGCGCAAGGGTGCAAAGGGCGAGGGAATGAAATTTACAAGTCCCACTGAAGTTATCCTTGCTTACAACCTTGGGATAATTGACCTCCAGTCAGCGGTAAGCGTCAGGCTCGATGGAAAAATTGTGTCAACCTCACCGGGACGCGTTATTTTCGACCAGATTCTCCCGCGTGAAATCTCCTATTTCAACGAATTGATGCCTTATGCCAATGCGGTTCTCAGCAAAAGACACCTCGCCTCGCTTGTGGCAGTTGCCCACAAGATTTGCGGTCCAGTAGTAACCGCCGAGCTCCTTGACAAGATTAAGGACCTGGGTTTCTATCATGCCCAACGCGCCGGTATCTCCATCTGTATGGACGACATGGTTATTCCACCCACAAAACCCAAGGTGCTTGAGGACGCCCGTCGTGAAATCCGCAAGGTCCAGCAGCAATATGAAAAGGGCGTTCTGACCGATGAGGAACGCTATCACAAGGTTATTGACATCTGGACCAATGCCACGGACACAATCGGTCAGGACCTTATCCAGGTTCTCAAAAATGACCAGGACGGGTTGAACCCGGTTTACATCATGGCTAATTCAGGCGCTCGCGGAAGCGACCAGCAAATCCGTCAGCTTGCCGGGATGCGCGGTCTTATGCAACGTCCGACAAAGAGGGTCATCGGCGCTATCGGCGAGATTATCGAATCCCCCATTCAGTCCAACTTCCGCGAGGGTCTCACCGTGCTTGAATATTTCATATCCACCCACGGCGCACGTAAGGGTCTCGCTGATACAGCCCTCAAAACCTCCGATGCTGGTTATCTGACACGTCGCCTTGTCGATGTTGCCCAGGACCTGATTGTGACTGTGGAAGACTGCGGGACATTTAACGGCATCACTGTCACGGCGATTAAAGAGGTCACTATCCAGGGCGAGCGCGAACTTGAACCACTGCGTGACCGCATCACGGGTCGTTTCGCCGTAGATGATGTTCTTAATCCCACAACCGGTGAGGTTATCTGCCGCAGGGATAAGGAAATCAAGGAGGATATCGCCCACGCCATCGAAGAGGCGGGGTACGATTCGCTTGAGATTCGCTCCGTTCTCACCTGTGAGTCCAAGCAGGGCGTCTGCATCCGCTGCTACGGGCGTAACATGGCAACTCAGAAGATGGTGGAGGTTGGCGAGGCGGTGGGTATCATTGGCGCGCAATCCATTGGTGAACCTGGCACCCAGCTCACACTGAGGACATTCCATATCGGCGGCACGGCGAGCCGCGAACTGGAAGGCTGGTATCAGGCAGCATTCCTGGGAAATATCAAATTCAAAAATATCCGCTTTGTGGAACGGGCGGATGGCACACTCATCGTGACAAACCGCACCGGCTCCATCCACGTGGAAGAGGAAAATGGCGCGCGCGTCCAAGTCCTCCCCAACATCCCTTACGGTGCCCGCATCCGAAAAAAGGAGGGGACCATCGCCAAACAGGGGGAGCGTTTCGTTGACTGGGACCCGCATTATACCCCCATCATCACGGACGTGGAGGGACAGGTGCGCTTCACCGACATCATCCAGGGCATCACAATGAAGGAAGATGTCGACCCTGTGACAGGCATTGCCCAGATGCTCATAACGGAGCATCGCGAGGAACTTCACCCGATGATTCAGATTATCCATGGTAACGATATGAAGGCACAATATGCACTTTCTGCAGGCGCGATTATCAGCCGCGAAATAATGGAAGAAGGCGCGCCTGTCAAGGCGGGACAGACACTTGCACGTCTCCCCCGCCTCAGGGCGAAAACGCATGACATCACTGGTGGTCTTCCCCGCGTGGATGAACTCTTTGAGGCGCGTAAACCCAAGGACTGCGCCTTCATCGCGGATATCGATGGTGTCTTCCATTTCAAAGGGATATCCAAGGGCGCCCGAAAGGTTTATATCAAATCCGAAACGGGCGAGGAGCATCCATACACCATTCCGCTTTTGCGCCATGTGATTGTCCGTGATGTGGAAACGGTCAAGGCAGGCGACCGCTTAACGGACGGTTCCATCAGCCCGCACGACATCCTGCGCGTCAGGGGCGAAAAGGCAGTCCAGGAATTCCTCCTCAGCGAAGTCCAGGAGGTCTATCGTCTCCAGGGCGTCAAGATTAGTGACAAGCACATTGAGTGCATTATCCGTCAGATGCTGAAGAAGGTCGTCATCGAAGAGGTGGGCAACACGCGCTTCCTTTATGGCCAGCAGGTGGATAAATGGAAATTCCAGGAGGAAAACCGCACCACGATTGAGAAGGGAGGCGAGCCGGCAACAGCCAAACCCAAGCTACTCGGAATCACAAAGGCTTCACTTAGCACAGAGTCATTTATCTCCGCCGCATCATTCCAGGAGACCACACGTGTCCTTACCGATGCAGCAATCCGCGGACGCCGCGATTACCTGCGCGGGTTGAAGGAAAATGTCATAATGGGTCTTTTGATACCTGCAGGAACAGGCATGTCTAAATATCGCAACATCCAGGTGGACCCGCTGGAGGATGAACAGGAAAAACAGCTCCCCCAGGCAGAACAAGAGAAAAATACAAAGGACGCTGTGGCAAATTAGTCATTAACAAAATGAATCCGCCTATTGTGAGATATACCCCTCGGATAACTCATACTTTAAACAACCTATAATCGACCATTTGACTCTCTTCATACACCTAAGGGACATCATTCTAAATGACTGAATGTTCAGTCTTGACGGCGGATGAAAAGATACTTATATTTGATTTGTTGTTTTAAACAAGCTCTTATGGATAGAGGAAAAATCTTTTTCGCGGGATTGGGGAATATATGGATACCGCCATCAGCGAAATTATGAACCAGATGGAGGATCTGGCAAGCAAGGCGAGACTTGAAATGGATCGCCTTACACGAGAGCTTGCCAAGCTGGAAAATCTCCGGGAGGACCTCGTAACGCGCCTGTCTGATGAGGGGAATAATGAACATGTCCGTCGCCAACTGATTGAAACGGATGAAAAGATTGCCATATTAAAAAAGACCCGACAGGATATCCAGGAT
>JAPLSR010000381.1 GCA_026398545.1 Candidatus Sumerlaeota bacterium
GGCTTTGACGGTGCTGAAATGCTGGTTTTGAACCCGCCACGCCCCACACCTGAAACATGGAATGACAATAACCGTTCCGTTGTCCTGCTTTTGAAAACAAGAGATGCGGGGTTTTTGTTCGCCGGCGATGCGGAAGCGGAGGCGGAACGCAACATGTGGACCTCCGGCGCGGATTTACATGCGACAGTCTTGAAGGTGGGACATCATGGAAGTCGCGCAGCCACATCGGAAGAATTTCTCAAAAGTGTGCATCCCCGCATTGCAGTAATTTCCGCCGGCAAGGGAAACATCTATCATCATCCACATGCTGAGGTCTTGAATCGACTCAAGGCGCATGACATAAGAGTCTATCGCACAGATGAACAGGGGGCAATAACCATGCAGGTCAGAAGAGGGAAAGTCATTACAACAACGGAAGAATAAAGAAATAAATGGTAATAGATGGATTATATCAATGTTCCCGCATGTCAAAAACCTTGTCCATATTGAGCATATCGATGATTTCCTTAACGCGGTGTTTCACCCTGTAAAGAACAAAGGAGACATTCCTTTGTGCGAGGCGTTTTTTAAGTTTAAGAAAGAGACTGAAGGCGGCGGTTTCGGCATAAGGCACTTTTTCCATATTGACAACGACTTGTTTCAGTCCGCCATGTGTTGACATAACGGCATCAATCGCATCCCTGAGGGCATAACAATTGCTCGCAAACATGGCATGTTCCACCCGGATAAGAAGGTCATTTTCTTTCACCTCGGTTGTTATTAAAAGATCCGGCGGTTCATCCAGGCGGCGGTTACCGCCTTTGATATAGTGTTCAGTGTGTCGTTTATCCGCTCTACTCATCCTCCGAGTCATCGTCCATACCTCCTGTGCCAAGTTTCTCAATCCCCAACGTCTCCATTTGAATTGTGATAAGTCTCCGAATGCCTGTTTCTGCCAGTATGAGCATCTCATCCATCCGGGCACGTGAAAAGGGTTTACTTTCCGCTGTCCCCTGCACCTCAATAAGCCCCCCGGAGCCATTCATTACGATGTTCATATCCACCTCTGCCTGGGAGTCCTCAAGGTATGAGAGGTCGAGCACCGGGCGACCCTCCACAATCCCAACGCTTGTTGCAGCCACAAAATCCTTCAGCATCAGGCGTCCCAGCTGCTTTGCCGCCACCAGTTTCTTCATGGCGAGTCCGAGGGCAATGAACGCGCCCGTGATGGAGGCTGTGCGGGTGCCGCCATCTGCCTGAACCACATCGCAATCCACAATGAAGGTGCGCTCTCCAAGGCTTTCCAATTCCACAACAGCCCGTAGTGAACGCCCGATAAGGCGTTGAATTTCCGCCGAGCGTCCGGGTATGATTCCTTTTGACCGGTCGCGTGGTTTACGCATGTTGGAAGCGCAGGGAAGCATATCGTATTCCGCCGTCACCCATCCCTGTCCTGTTCCGATGAGATGCGGGGCAGGATGATTATCCATAGTGACGGCACACAAAACCTGCGTGTTGCCGAGTTCAATCATAACAGAGCCCGCCGCATATTGCAAGACATCGACAGTCACCTTGACCGGTCGCATCTCATCAGGTTGACGTCCATCAATCCGCATGATGCTCTCCCTTTAACATGAATGGGAACCGTCATCGTTTAAGGATGCCGGTGGACATTATTCCTCCGTCCACCGCGTGCGCCACCCCCGTGTATCTATCTGGATATTTGGCGTATCCATGTATCCCGGGTCTTTAAAATTTTTACTGAATCCGAGCCCGCCAAAGAGCTTTGTGCCATCCTCCAAACGTGTCATGATGCCTGCGATAACCTCAAAGTCTTCCTGGTCCACCTTTCCATCGCCCGTGAGGTCATCCATGATTCCATCGTTATTTTCATCAATAATGAATATAGCGGAATCCCCGTAAATGGTGCGTGTGAACTGTGCAATGTCTAACCCCTTGCGCCTCAGGAGCTCCACCTGATTTGGAGTCATGAAACCACGCAGGATTGTCAAAGTTGTCACCTTGACGCCCTTCTCCTGCAAGGCTGATATCAAGTCTTCAAGCCTTTGAACGAGTGAGGGATTCAGGGCAATGAAATGTACCTTGCCTTTTTCCGATGCGGGGGAAAAATTGCCAAGTGTGAAATGTTTTGAAATGGGGGCGGAGGCATTCTCCGGCGTCACCTTGATAAAATATTGAGGCGGAGAATAGGCATCACGATGGGAAAGCACAGGCTCGCGGACATTCTCCGCCTTCTCATTCGGATAAAGCCCGATGGGGTATCCTTCAATAACGCCACTGCCCTCACGGTCAAAGGGATAAATGACAAGGAGGTGAAAAACAAATGTCCCCGCGAGGTTGAGGTCTCTCATGGTTTTCTGTTCGGGGGCAATGCTTGAACAGGATGTTTCCTCTGTGACGTAAACGGAGATTTTTTGGGAGCCGGGTGCATTGGGAGCCTTCCAGATGACGCCGCCGGGAAGAAATTTCTGAATGGCGCCGCCGGAGACCTCCCACCGGAGTGCGCGTCCCTGTTTCATGAGATAAATGCCTGAAGCATCGGGCAGGGGAGAGACCTCAATCTCCGTTTCGCCCGAGGGTTTCTCAGATTGCTCTACGAGCAATTTTACAATGTCACCCGGTTTTACAAAGAACGCCCAGCCGCTTTCGCACTTGAGAATTTTCCCACCGCTCATCTCCACGGAGCCGGAGAGGGGAATGGTTTTGGAAGCAGGCGTCTGTAAGGCTCCCGGTGCGCTTGGTGGAGGCGGACTGGGTTTTACCTCTTCTTTCTCATTGGAAATGGTGACTACTTTTTTGGTTGGAGTAGGAGCAGGCGTTTTGGACTCTTCCTGGGATAATGCGGCAACATAAATGAACAGGGGAATCGTCATCAGAAATATAATCATTCGGAACCGGCATTTCCCATTCATAATTTTACCCTTTCATTATTGGTGCTTATTTAAACAATAAATTCATGTAAAAGCACATGCTCCTGAAAGTTGCAAGAATAAATTGTTCGATTATCTCATTTTTAATTTTGCAATTGACGGAAAGGCGCATCCATCAGAAATTAATTATCATAAATTAAAGGAGATAAAAAGATGACAAGCATGAAAACTGCGCTGGGTGTTATCGGTGTGATGATGTTGGCATTTGCTACAGGGGCGGTAGCCGCTGACCTTCCGGACATTTCCCTGCCTGCCCCGCGCATGGAGGGCGGGAAACCCCTCATGCAAGCCCTAAAGGAGAGACAGACATTACGCTCCTTCAGCGAGAAGAAACTGCCTCCCCAGGTTCTATCTGACCTCCTGTGGGCGGCGGCCGGCATCAACCGTCCAGACTCCGGCAAACGCACCGTGCCCTCGGCAAGGAACTTGCAGATTGTTGAAGTTTATGCTGTCATGGAGAGCGGCGCGTATCTTTACGACGCCAAGGCAAACTGTCTGAAAGCCGTCGCAAAAGGCGACCTGCGCAAACTGACGGGGAGGCAGGATTTTGTGTCCTCGGCTCCGCTCAACTTAGTCTTTGTAGCGGATTATGCGAAGATGAAGAGAACCTCGCCTGAGGACCAGATGCTGTATTCTGCCTCAGAGACCGGCTTTATCAGCCAGAATGTCTATCTCTTCTGCGCATCGGAAGGTTTGTCCACAGTGGTGCGCGCCATGGTGGACCGCAAAGCCCTGGCAAAGGCATTGAATCTTCCCGAGCAGAAGAAAATCATCCTCGCTCAGACCGTGGGATACCCCAAGATCGATGGCCGGTAGGGCTTCTGTAGTTCAATCCACAGATTTTCACATCCGCCTGAGGCGGACGTACAATCAATAGGATTGTATATTTGGGAAACATTTAACAATTAGAATTTGCTGATTGGGATTTATTTCAGATTAATTTTCCATTGACGCCCAAAACAATCTTGTATTTATTTAACTTAACAATGGTTTGATGAGGTATAAAAAGATAGGCGAGTCCGAGAATAGAGATTTTCTGATATATATAAAGGAGGAAGAGATAGATGAGTGGAGAAACCAAACATGTTCAGGAACTGGCTTTGAAACTCCCTATTATTGAGAAAGCTCGTTTGGTAGATAGATTACTTGCAAGCATTGATCAACCAGACAGCGCCACAGACAAACTCTGGAAGAAAGAAGTTGAAGGTCGAATTGAAGCGTATAAGGCCGGGAAGATGAAATCCGTTTCACTTGGAAAAGTGCTGGCAAAATACGGGAAGAATATATAATGGTCATAAGATTCCTTGAGATGGCCCAGATAGAGTTGGATGAGGCTATTGAGTTTTATAATTCTGAATCCACTGGTTTGGGTGACGAATTCTGAATCGAGGTGCTCAACGCCCTTGACCGGATTCAATGGTATCCTGAAGCCTGGCAGATATTCACGAAGAATACTCGGAGCTGCCAAACGCGAAAGTTTCCTTTATCCTCGTGTTTTATATAAAGGAGCGCATGACAAAAAGAATCACTTTGATGGTTAATTTAATTACAAAATTTGACCCAAATCTTGAGTAATCACCAAAATGAATAATAAAATCACCAGTACAACTAAATATTTATTCAAAAAGAGAAAACGAAAGTTTATTCTGCTTTATCTTTTGGCTGGGCTATTATTATTTTTAATTGGAGCAATGGGGAGTTGTTGCGGAGCACCGTATTTTTATTGGCCATTATCAATAATATGTGTAGCAGAAATAATTTATCCAACAATATTTATTTGGGGAATAATATTCGGAATATATTTAATTGGATCAATAATTTACATTGGATTTACTATATCAGAATTAATAAAATATGGACATAATTCAATGATTTACTCTGATGGGGTACTCTACTTTTTCTATGTGGGAATAATCATTCTATTTTCAATTCTACTCTTTATTAGTAGACCAAGAAAACTAAGTGAAAAAGAACGTTAGAAAAGTCATCAAAAAGAATCATGTTATTATTAATCATTAAAGGTTGCTAACAAGTGCTCAAAGTGGACTGGCTTGAGCGGCGGCTTTTAAAAAGCGTTATATAATCCATGCCGATTGCAACTATGGTGGTGGCTCTAGAGCGTAATGAGGTAATGACCTCTGCTACAGTGTAACTTCCTTAATTAACTTTTTTGTTCAAATGTCAGCGACTCGCTATCGCCGCTCTGTGACCCAGCGCAGCTCGTTCAGTCTGGATTCGATGCATGGCGTCGTCGTCAAAGAAGCGGGACCCACAGGTCTGACATTTATAGTGGCATAGTTTATTGACTGTAAACCCGTCCTCAAGTCGGAAGGTCTCAACCATCCGGATCATCCGAACTTCTCCGCACTCAGGACAAGGAAGAGGCTCAATCATCTGTGCTTCTTTTTGAGGATATGAGAACATAGAAAACGTCAACTCCTTCCCTCATTCGACTTATGATAATCCTGCAACGCCTGGATGGTGGGGGAGCCGGTGCGCAGGGCGGCAATACCCTCGGAGGCGGCACGCGCGGCGGCAATGGTCGTCAGGAGCGGCAGGTCGCGGATAAGGGCATTTGAGCGAATCTGATACTCATCCGGCGTGGTCTCGATGCTCGTGGTCGTGTTGATGACCATCTGGACTTCGTTATTAATCATGAAATCGATGACATGCGGGCGGCCCTCGCTTATCTTTTCGCAGAGAGTCGCCTCGATCCCATTATCCTGAAGAAATTTCTGCGTTCCACGGGTAGCGATGAGACGGAATCCCAGCTCGCAGAATTTTTTCGCCACCGGCAGAAATGCAGGTTTATCTTTATCGGCAATGCTGATGAAGATGCCGCCCTTCATGGGAAGCGCCAAAAGCGCCGCAATCTGGCTCTTGGCAAAGGCGCGCCCAAAATCGGTGTCAATCCCCATGACCTCGCCGGTCGAACGCATCTCGGGTCCGAGTGTGATTTGACAACCGGGGAATTTGTTGAATGGAAGCACCGCCTCCTTGACTGCATAGTGGGTGATTTCTGGCTCTTTTGTAAATCCAAGTTCTTCGAGGGTGTGCCCCACTATCACAAGGGCGGCAATCTGGGCAATCGGGATGCCTATGGCTTTGCTCACATAAGGGACGGTGCGGCTCGCCCGTGGATTGACCTCGAGCACATAAACCTGTTCATCCTTGATGGCGAACTGGATGTTCATAAGTCCCTTCACCTGGAGGGCGATGCCAAGTTCAACAGTCTGTCGCCGCACCGTTTCCAGGACTTTTTGTGAAAGGGTGCGGGTGGGAATGACACATGCGCTGTCGCCGGAATGAATGCCCGCCGCCTCGATGTGCTCCATGATTGCCGCAATGACCACTCGCTTGCCATCAGCCACGGCATCCACATCCACCTCTGTGGCATCCACAAGAAACTTATCCACAAGGACGGGGTGATTTTCGGAGACCTGCGCGGCGCGGGTGATATATTCCCGCAGTTTATCCTCAGTATAGACAATTTCCATGGCGCGGCCGCCAAGCACATAAGATGGGCGCACCATAATGGGATATCCGATGCTTCGGGCGGTCTCACGCACCTCCTCAAATGAATAACCGGCGCCATGCTCGGGCATTAGAAGTCCAATCTGTTTGCCAAGCGCGCCGAAACGCTCCCTGTCCTCAGCAAGGTCAATGGACTCTGTTGATGTTCCAAGGATATGCACACCCTGGCTCTCAATCTGACGGGCGATATTGAGCGGCGTCTGACCCCCGAACTGGACAATCACCCCCTCCGGTTTTTCGATATCGATGATATTCAAAACATCCTCGGCAGTTACCGGTTCAAAATAGAGCTTGTCGGAAGTGTCGTAGTCCGTAGAGACCGTTTCCGGGTTGGAATTCACCATAATGACTTCATATCCATCCTTTTTAAGTGCGAAGACTGCCTGGACACAGCAATAATCAAATTCAATGCCCTGGCCAATGCGGTTTGGTCCGCCGCCCAAAATTACCACCTTTTTCTTGCCTGAGCGAATAGATTCATTTTGCGAATCATACGTGGAGTAGTAATAAGGGGTGTATGCCTCGAATTCCCCTCCGCAGGTGTCCACTGCCTTGAAGGATGCCTTGATGCCGAGGGATTTGCGCAGGGCGCGCACAATGAAGGCGTCACCCGCACCGCTCAAAAAGGCAATCTGATGGTCTGAGAACCCATGCTGTTTTGCGCGGCGCAAAAGGCGATGCAATAAACGAGTTTCTTCCTCTTCCCATTCCGAGAGCGATTCCTTTTCCTTGTAAGTCTTAATTGCCATATTCAAAAGTTGCGAACCCTTGATGGCGTTCTCCACATCAATAATCTCGCGGATATTGTCAATGAACCACGGATCAACCCCACACATCTTGAAGATTTCGTGAGACGAGTATCCCTCCTTGATGGCGTCCTTGACGTAGAGGATTCGCTCCGGATTGGGCGTGCGGAGTCTTTGCAGAAGTTCAGTGCGGATGTATGTGCTTTTCCCATCGCCGCCAAGCCCATAACGCCCCGTCTCAAGTCCCCGCATCCCCTTCTGCAATGCCTC
>JAPLSR010000317.1 GCA_026398545.1 Candidatus Sumerlaeota bacterium
AGACCGAGTCCGCTCCCCTCAATCCTGCCCACATGGCATGCACGCTGAAAGCGGTCAAAAATGCCGGGAAGTTCCTGTGGTGGAATCCCGGGTCCCGTATTTCTCACCACCAGTCCCAACGAGGGTTTTTCCAGCGGGGAATCCTCAGCGGAGATGGACATCGTCTTCACTTCAATCTCGCCCCCGTCGGGGGTGTATTTCGCCGCATTATTCAACACATTCCCAATTGCGCGAAACAGGAGGTTTTCATCACCTGTGACCTGCGGGGTGTCGGGCTGAAGAGAGACATGAAGGGCGATGCCCTGCTTCTCCAGAATCGGTCTCATGATTGAGAGTATATCATCCACAAGAATATTGATTCCGACCTCGCCCTTACAGATGGCAAGTTTTCCCTCCTTGATTTTGCACGAGGTGAGAAAATTATCAATCAATGAGAGAATCTTCTGACCGTTATAGTTGATGGTGCTCACGTAACCTTTCGCATTCGGGCTGATTTCACCTGTTTTTCTGTCATAAATCATCCCGACACACCCGATTATCGATGTGAGGGGAATCTTTAAATCATGGGTTATCATGTGAATCATTTCCTCGCGGAGGCGGTCTGCCTCCACCTTCATAAACGCCTTTTCAATGGAGTTCCGCACCATCTCAAAATCAAAGGGTTTGGTAACGTAATCAAACGCACCTGCCTGGATTGCCTGAATGGCGGACTCCGTGGTGGGATGTCCGGTAATGATGATTATAATCGTTTGTGGAGAATGGGTGTTGATGTGGTCAATCACGTCAAAACCGCTGACGTCCGGCATACGGAGGTCTGTGAGCACAACATGGTAATTTTTCAATTTGATTTTTTCAATACCCTCCGCGCCGGAATATGCCTTCTCCACATTATAACTGCCATAGCTCAAGAGGTCAGCGAGGCTATCCGTCATTCGCCTCTCATCATCAATAATAAGGATGTTTCTTTCCTCAATTATATCTATCCCCTCCCCCCTGTCAGACCGTTCCTCCTACCTCCCCTTGCCGGTCTTTTTCAGTATTGCCCCCAGCGCGGGCGCATAGGCAGTTGCCATGCGGAAAAATCCAAGGTCTGTCGGGTGAACACCATCCACAGTGCCGTTTTCACGTCCGGCGAGCTGGTTGTCTGCCGGCAGATAATACAAATATTTCACACCCTCCTTCTGCAGATTCTTATAAGCCGTTTTGAGGGCGAGGTTTTGAGGATTGTCCCGGCGAAGGAGAAGATTTTCCACAAGGAGTATGGGGGTCTCAGGATGTGCGTGACGCAGGGTGCGGACAAAGGGCTTCACACGCTCCTTCACCATGTCGGTTGTCATGTTCGGAAGGCATTCAAGTATATAAACGCTCGGGGATAGCTCGCACAGTAAATCTGCGATGACGGGTTCCATCTTACCTGCGCCGGAAAAGCCCAGATTGATGACCTCGCGGTCCAGCCATCGCCCCAGGATTGCCGCATGGCACATGCCGGCGCGGGAGGCGCATCCCCCCTGGGTTATAGAGGTGCCATAGAAAACGAGAGGTCGCCTTTCCGCAGGGCGTTCGGGCGCAGGGGCAAGGAATGCCACCGGCGTCACGCCGACCTTTAAATCTTTAACCTTATTGTAAAGCGGCAGATAAAGGAGGTATTCCGCCGGTTTGCCAGGGAGATTATTAACCAGAGTGGCAGTTGTGGTGGTGATATTAGGACGTCCAACTCCGCAGAATTCCCATGTGTCCTTCCTGCGCACATAAAGGTCAAGTCCGCTGTTGCCTGTGGCTGCCATGTGGTTCATCGCCCCGCCGCCGTCCCAGTAAGCCCCGATTACCTTTGAATCCGTCACAAAGCGCACCGCTATCCCCGCCGTGTCTTTGCTCAGGTTCCAGACCGCAGTGGTGACTTTATCCCTCGCACGGACCGGCAGCCTCTCAAAAAGATGCTCCGTGCCCTTCCATCCCTTCCCTTCAATGAGGAGATATTTTGCATCATACCAGAGAAGGGCTGATTTTTTCTCATGCCCTCCGAGGGCGTGGTCAATCTTCCTGAGCCCCGAAATGTCAAGCGGTTTTGAAACTGTCTTCGTCATGCCGCGTGAGGCTGGCTGGTTTCCAGCCGCAAGGACGCAACCGAGTAACAAACACATGAACAGGCACAAAAATCTTCTCATACCGTAATTCCTTTTCGCCAAATTTCATCAAAATATCATAATTCCACAGTGCACAGGATATCTTTAGTGTCAAGTGAATACCCGCCTCGGAAAAAAACGTCTTTTATCTTTGTGTCCTTGTGACTTCGTGGTAAACTATCTTTAATCACGAACCCTAGAACTCCACCTGACATTATTTTAAATTGATTTTCCTACTGAATCTCTTACTGTTTCCTTAGTTTCTTCAACCTGCCTGCCTTGTCTCGTGCGGTGGAGGGAGAGGCGGAGAGGAGGTAATCAGTGTGGGTGTGGTGGCGGAGATGACGGGCGACATGCCCGCCGTGGCGGTAACCTTACTTGAAGCCATCTCATAAATACCTTTTAGACCTTTATTCCCGAAAAGCATGATGTCTGCCTTTTGTGCGCATCTCAAAGCCAAGCGTCAGCCGCAAACGACACAAGTCTGCAAACGGTATATTTGCGTCTGCCACTCCGCTAAGGATTTGTTGCAGAACGTTGGCGTGAGGCTGCGACGCGCCAGCGGCGCTAGCCTCCACGCATTTGTTGGATGCCGTTATCTCTTAAGTATCGAAGTCGTATGTACAACAATCCGAGAATTGCGCCGATTAGATCCGCACAGAGATCGAGCGACGTGTTCATGTAGCCTCCGACTCCCGATTGTGGGACACAGATTGAAACCACAAATTCAAGAATCTCGTTGAGAGCCCCCATGCCAAGCCCGGCCATAACCAACACGATGCCCAATGCAATAGGATTCTCCACGGGTCTCTTGAGAGTACCTGTCAGCAAGGAAAACACCACCAGTGTCGATACTCCAAATCCCCAGATGTGCACGAGTTGGTCATATCGCCAAACAGGATATGTTTCAGAGAGTCGGATCAGCATGACGTCATACAACCTGCCTTCACCGATTGTGATGCCGCCTCCTGCAAGGTGGAGAGCGGACCACACGGTCAGCCCAACCAAAGATCCGAGGGTATAGTCGACTTTCTTGATGCTAATCCCGATGAGACACAGGAAGAAGACGATGACACCCACATATATAAGGAACTCGTAGTTTAGACGCGCCAGAAACAGTGACCCAAACCCAGCGATTAGCGCCAGGTTGATCAACAGAAGAACTATGTGTTTCTTCTTCATGTCCCAAGCATCCAACAATAATTAGACTGGTCTATATAATACCTTTAGCATAGCAATTTTGAATCTATATAAAACCAACAGGCTTTTGGACATTTTTTATATAAGCAGTTTATTTTGCGTGTCAATGAGGAAATTAATAATGAAGATTCACCACAGAGCCACAGAGAACACAGAGGTTAAGTCCTTTGAATCCGCCATTGGCGGATTCAAAGATTTTATTCTCCGTGACCTCCGTGCCTCTGTGGTGAGATTTATAATCTTAGGGGTTCTAAAAATAAGTTGAACTGGGTTTCCACCGGAGATAAAGTTGTATTTGATTTGCTGAAAAAATGGGTGAAAAAAAAGAAATGGGCAACCTTTTCACGGATACTCCGTCTGAAATATCAGGAATTCATTAAAATAGTTGGGGTATTTTTGTGTCATAAGCCCCATGCGAGAAGAAAAACATCCGTGGGACATCACTATGAAAGGGAGGTTCATGAAAAACAACTCGCACTTCCCGGAACCGGCAGGATTGCCGTCTGACGCCTCACTTCCCCCCCCGTTATTTCAATTCCCCTCTCTTTTCTTTTTTCTATGCCTCCTGTCTGCCGTATCCTCCTGCGCAAGGTTGGGAAATTATGCAAGGGAACATGCCGACAAGGACGCTTATAATGTCATCGCCGCAAAGCAGTATGAATCACTGGGAAGGGCGGATGAATTCTCCATCGCTCCCATGAATGATGAAACCACAAGCAGGGTCCTGACTGAGTCGCCGCGGCTGAACATTGCAAATGACACCTTCACAACCCCCGCATACACGCTCTCCCTTGCCGACACCATGGCAATCGCCATCGCCAATAACCGCGATTACAAAAGCCGGAGGGAGACATTTTACAGCCAGGCGCTTGGCTTGATTGAGACACGACGCAACTATCAGTTCCTTTATACCGCCTCCGCAAACGAGTCGCTCACACGCACCGAGGAGGGACACGACACCGCGTATGGACCTACCGTTGAACGGTTCGGCGCGCGCGGATTCTCGGCGGGCGTTTCAAAAGTTCTCGCCACAGGCGCAAATATCACATTAGATTTCTCCCACAGCTTTGTCCGCTTCTTCACCCATGACCCGCGCCCTTCAGCCTCCAACAGCCTGTCCTTTTCCATCGTTCAGCCGCTCCTGCGCGGCGCCGGCTCCCTTGTCGCCCTTGAAAGCCTGCGCCAGGCTGAGCGGAGCATGATTTACTCAGCGCGGGACTTCCGCCGCTACCAGCAGGGGTTTATAATTAATGTGGCGGAGGGGTATTACGGTCTTTTGAGCGCGCGGGACCAGTTGGTCAATGCCCAGAAGAATTATCAAAGCACAACCGATAACCTGCACTATCTGCAAAGACTCGCTTCTGCAGGACGCAAATCCGGCATCGAGGTTGACCAGGCGCGTCAGAAGGTCCTTGAGGCGGAAAGCAGTCTCTCAAGCACCCAGAAGGCTTACGGGCGGCAGCTTGACCAATTCAAAATCTTCCTCGGCATCCCGTTGACACTTGACATCGGACCCGACCCCGCAGAACTAAACCGCATCGCCGAACGCGGACTCCTCCGCCCGGATATGACCCTTTCACAAGCCATCGACATCGCCCTGAAGGAACGCCTCGACCTGAAAAATGTTCATGATGCCGTGGAGGACAGTGAACGCGCCGTCAAAATCGCCCTCCAGAACTTCCTCCCCAACCTCAACGCCCGATATAATTACTCCACATCCACAGGAGATGAAAAGGACCGTGTGAGACTGGACTTCGTCCTCGAAGTCCGGGACAACTGGCGGGAACTTGAAGATTCTCGCACGGATTACAGAATCCAGGTGGAGAGTGTGCGGCTTACGGAGCGCCGCGTGAAAAGCACCTCGTTGTTCCTTCAGAGCGGACGCGCCACAGCCCGCGACCTCCTTGATGCGCAGGATACGCTCCTTTTATCGCGCAATGCCCTCACCAACGCACTCGTCCAACACACCATCCAGCGGCTCAATTTCTGGAACTCTATTGAACGATTAACCATTGATGAAAAAGGAATGTGGCGGGAAAAATGAATCCGGCGAATATCATCATAACATCAAATATGAAAAATGGGAGATAACCTCATGAGGAAACAATGCGTCCTCGCCTTGCTTCTGGGAATGGCTCTCATCTGCTGCCCCTTAAGCTGCAAAAGAAAGCCCACCCTCAGAAAACCGGAAGGCGTTGATGTCAAAAAAAATGCCTCCCTGCGTGAGCAGGTTGAAAATCTGCGCGGTCTCTCCGGGCGGATTGAGGTCCCCACCCTGAAAGCCACAACAGACACCATCAGCGCCGAACTCTCCATCACGGGGGAACTGACGCCCATTAAATCCATCATCGTAAAACCGCTTATGGAAGGCACCATCTCCTTCGTGCGCCCCATCAAGGTGGGAGACATGGTGAATGAGGGCGAACTGCTCGCTAAAATAGACGACCGGGATATAGAAGATGAAATCGAACAGCAGAAGCGCCAGATAGCCATCAGCAAGGAAACGCTCCAGCTTGATGACAGTGAACTCACCCGGAAACAGAAAGACCTTGCGTTTGACCGCACACTTGTTTCTGAGGGATTCATGAATGAAAATGAACTGCAAAAAACTGAGCAGGACCTCCGCCGTGCAGAAATCGAACTCCGCCAGAGCCGCCTCCGCCTGGAACAGGAGGAAAATAAACTCCAGAAATCCCTGCGCAAGCGGGAAAAGGTGCCCATCAAGGCGCCCATCAGCGGCATGGTCGTCCTCGCAAGCCATCTCACCAACAGGACCGGCGCCTCCGACCTCCTCAATGAGGAAATTATGGCGCTGGATGGAACTATGGTGGGAATGGGAACCGAGCTATTCGGCATTGTCAGCCAGGATGGATTCATTGCCCTCTGCCAGGTCAATAGCAAAGACAAGGCGCATATCAAGGTGGGGCAGAAGGCGTCCATCACCGTCATCTCACACAAGGCGGTTGTCGTCCCGGGTGAGGTGGTCAAGATAGCCCAGCTCCAGGAACAAAAATCCCACGCATACAAGGTCTGGCTTAAAATAGAAAAATTGGACAAATCATTCACCAGCGGGCTCTTCGTCCGAGCCAATATAGAGCTGGAGCGGAGCGAGGGTAATGTCGTTATCCCCAAGGAATACGTGAAGGAACGGGACAACAATCAGTTTGTCCAGGTGGTGAAAAATGATGTCATAACCGACGTGATTGTCACAACGGGCATCACCAGTGGGGAAAATATTGAGGTCAAAACCGGGCTTGCGCCGGGAGACCTTATTGTCGCCTCTGATAAGGTCCTCAATCGCGACCAAGCGATAAAACCGGTTGAATTGAAGAAGGAAAAGGTTGAGGAAGTTACTCCATAATCAAATCCCGTTTTCGGCGTTCTCGCTCCGTCGCTGAAGCTATGGCGCGTAAGCGACTGCGCCTTCTGCGAGAAACTATCTGATATGCCGGGTTAAAAGCCCCTGATTTTTTAAAAGTGAAGAGCATAACTGAAAGATGCATCTCTCAATCCAGAACCTCAGTAAGGTTTATCAGGACGGCAAGACTGCCCTGGATTGCTTTAACTGGGAGCTGGAAAGGGGCATCTACGGCTTGCTCGGACCCAATGGCGCAGGAAAATCAACCCTCCTTGAAATCCTCTCACTCGGTCTGATGCCCACATCCGGCAGGGTCCTCTGGGACGGCTGGGATATCCAGAAAAAACCAAACGCCTTTCGCCGCATCCTCGGCTACCTGCCCCAGAACTACGGCTTCTATCCCGAACTGAAAACATGGCAGATTCTGGATTACATGGGACGTCTGCACGGTCTTCACGGTCGCCGGCTGAAAAGGCGCATCGGCGAGGTGCTGGAGGTTATGGGACTGGGCAATGATGTAAAACGAAAAGTCGGGACTTTCTCCGGCGGGATGCGCCAGCGCCTTGTCATTGCCCAGAGCCTGCTCCACTCACCCCAAATCCTCGTGATTGACGAACCCACAACCGGTCTTGACCCGGGTGAGCGCGTCACCTTCCGCAACATGCTCTTTGACCTCGGACGCTCCTGCGTGGTGCTACTCTCCACCCATATCGTCAAGGATGTGGAATTTTCCTGCCATCAGATGTCACTCCTTTATGATGGCGTCCAGCGCTTCACGGGTGAACCCGTCGAGTTCATGAAACGTGTGGAGGGTCGGGTATTCGAGACTCTTATCCCATTCGAGGAATTCGCAAAATTTTCAAAGGAGCAATGCGTCATCGCAATTCAGGAACGGGGAAAAGAGGTCACCGTCCGATTCATCGCCTCAAATGACGCGCGCGAAATCCCCGGGGCGCAGCCGGTGCGCGTCAATGTCGAAGATGCTTACGTGGACTTCATACGCCAGTGCGGGGAGGAGGAGCTCCTTGATGAAGAAGTCGTCTGAAAAAGTTGTCATGTCGAGCATCATCCCGCGCGGGCTGGCGAAAAAAGTGCGCCGTCTCATGGAAAGACGTCTGTCCCCGAAGGTAATAGACTGGCTTGCCCAGTTCTGGATACAGACGCGGATTCTTTTTTCACGCACCCTTTTCCTGATGGTCGCCGCCATGTTCGCCATCTTCACATGGGCAACCATCGAGAAAGAGATTTATAAAGAAAGCGATGCCTTCAAATTTCTCATCCTCCAGTCAATCGCCCTTGCCATCCTCCTACACATGAATCTGTGGGAGACGGAGCGTGAGGGGAGGACTTTTGAACTGCTCATCATGCGCATCCCCGGTGTGAACCGGCTTATATGGTTCAAGATGCGAGTGAGCCTGCTATGGAATTTTCTCCTGCTACTCCCTTTTTCCTTAGGTTTCATGTGGTTCCTCACCATCCCCTTGTGGAGAGAACTCCTCTATCTTCTCTTCCTGATGACAGTGGCAGTCTTTGTAGCCCTCTTCACCTGTGTGGTTTCATCCTTTGTGAAACGCGGTCTGCCCACGGCTATAATCGTCGCAATCATCCTGCTGATGATATCCTCGTTCACGCACCTGCCAGCGGGGGAATATTTCCAAATTTTTATCTTTCCAATGAATGAGTCGCTCCTTGAGAACTGGACGCATAAACGCCTGACCATAATGCTCATTGTCAACCGGCTGTTCCTTGTGTGTGTTGCGGCGCATCTTTACTGGTGGCTCTATCGCAGGCTCCAGAAAACGGAGAAATGGATTGCGTGAAACTATTTTTCAAGGAGTGCATCCGCCTCAGGTGGACATAAAGCACCTGAATCCGGTGCCCAGAGGCGCATTTTATATTTCATCTCAAACAGGGGTATGTGAATGAACTTCAAAAGCTTTGTGGATAATCCAATCAAGGTCATCATGCTGTTTCTGGCGCTGGCGCTTATGGGCTATCTTTCCCTGCGCAGGCTACCTCTGAACCTGTTCCCAAACATCCAGACACCCCGCATCACCATCGTGGCAACCACAAAGGGCATGACGCCGGAGGAAACGGAACGGCGCCTCACCATTGACTTCGAAAGACAACTCACCTCCATCAAGGGTGTGGCAAACATCACAAGCTACTCCCGCGAAGGGAGCATCGTCATCCATGTGGACTTTCACTGGGACCAGGACATGGAATTCGCCTATCTCGATGTTAAGAAGAATGTCGGAACGCTCGAAACTAATGAAAATGTCAAGAGTGTGGAGGTCTATCGCTTTGACCCCAATGCGGCGCCGCTTATAACACTTGCCTTCACCCCCGTGCCCAACCCGAATGCGGGAACGCCAACCTCCATTGACTCCATCACCACATCCGTGGACAGGGTCCAGCTTACAAACCTTGTTGAAAACACCTTAAAGCCGCGACTCGAGACCATCAAGGGGGTGGCTTATGTGAAGGCGGGCGGCATCAGCCGCCGCGAGGTCGCCATCCTCGTCAACGGGGACATCATAACCCAATATAATCTCACAACGGATAATATTATTCAGGCGATTCGCTCACAGAATGTCAGTGTCCCCGGCGGCGTCATCATCGAGGGCAACGAGCAGGTGACCCTGAAGTTTGTCAGTCGCTTCCGCGATGTGAATGATATCCGCCACTGTGTCGTCACCATCATCGAAGACCATCCCATCCATCTTGAGGATATCGGGGAGCTGAAAATCAGCCCGTCCCGCGATGAAGTCATCATACGCCAGGACGGCATTGAGACTGTCACGCTGGACATCTTCCGCGAACCCGATGCTAACACCATCCAGACAGCCCAGCGGGTGCGAGAGATTGTGGAACGCCTGAACAGCCAGAACGATTATGGTTTAAAAATCGCCATGGACCGCTCTGTCGAGGTGAAAACCGCCATCGGCGAGGTTGTGGGGAACGTCATCGCCGGCATGGCGCTGGCAATAATCATCCTGTGGCTCTTTCTGCGCAATGTCCTGGCAACCATCGTCACAGGCATCTCCATCCCCATCTCCATCATCGCCACATTCAGCCTCATGTATTTCCAGGGCTTGTCCCTCAACATCATGACGCTTGGCGGACTTGCCCTCGGCGCGGGCATGCTTGTGGATAACAGCATCGTGGTTATCGAGAATATCTTCCGGCACCGGAAGACAAATCCCGCCTCCGCCGAAGCCGCCGTCATCGGGACGCGCGAGGTGGCAATGGCAATCACAGCCTCCACGCTGACCACAGTTGTTGTCTTTGTCCCCCTTGTGTATGTCCACGGCATTGCGGGGATTTTATTCAAAGACCAGGCGCTCACGGTGGTATATTCCCTGATGATTTCACTCCTTGTGGCGCTTGTTCTGCTTCCGATGCTCGCCGCGCGCATCGCCCCCTGTCCCGCCTCCACAAAGGAGGGTCTGATGGACAGGCTTTACGGTCGGTTCCTTGCAGACTCACTTAAAAGGCGCTGGCTCCTTCTTATCCTGTTCCTCCTCATGATGGCATTCACATGGCTGAAGGCGAGGGACATCCCGAGCCGTTTCTTCCCCGAGGCGGTCGGGGGGCAGATTTCTCTCCTGACGGAGATGCCATCGGGCACATCGCTGGAACAGACTGAGCGCGTGACTCGCCGCCTTGAGGAGCCACTCCTTAAACTCCGCTATCGCGATAAAATCCTCGCCCCGCTGCTTCAGGCTTATGAGGTCTGGAAGATATCCGGCGACCTGAAGCGTTTCTTAATAATGTCATCCTCAGCGCTCCGGGACATCGAAAAAAATCACCCCGGACACCCCCTCCTGCCTGAATTGAAAAAAAATCTCTTCCCCCGCGAGTGGGATGGCATCATGGAAAAATTCCTCCAGTCTGATGAGGCGGAAAAAGCCCGCCTCCATTTTACGAAACGCATCTCAACAATACTTGAACCGCAGATTGTCATCCAATCCATCACAACTACGGTGGGCATGGAGTCTGAGAGCCTTCTGGCGGCTGGGGAGCGGATTCAGGGTCCGAACACGGCGCGCATGGAGATTGTCATAAATCCCACTCTCCTGCGCGAACTCTCCGCCGATGATGTCATCCGGCTCTTGCGCTCCGAGGCGGCAAAAATCCCCAATCTGAAATATAACTTTGAATCACGCAATGAGTTTATTCAGCAGATTGTGGGACGCGACCGGGGGGATGTGGTGATAGAGGTTCATGCGGAAAAATTAAAAGACCTGCGCGATTCCGCCGGCGCCGTTGCCAATACCCTGAATGGTATTCCCGGAATTGCCAATATCCGGACAAATCTCATCCTCGGCGAGGAGGAATATCTCCTCACCCCTGACCATGACGCCCTCCTCCGCGGACAGTATAAGGTCTCCGACCTCTCCGCCCAGATTCAGGCTTATCTGCGCGGGGAACGCTCCGAACAGGTGAAACTTGACCAGGGTGAGATGGGCATCCTTGTCAAAAATCCCCGCTCGGAACGCGAGGGACTTGAGGGGCTTTTAAATCTGGAAATCATCTCGCCACAGGGCGGACGGGAAAAATTGAAAAACCTCGCTACGCTGAAAAAGGAACGCGGCGTGCGGGAAATCATGCGCGTGAATCAGGAACGGACACTCATCGCCATGGCAGACCTCGATGGCACAAGCTACCAGGAAGCCGTCAAGCGTGTGAGGGTTGCGCTTGATTCCATGCCCTGGCGGCAAAGCGGCGCAAGCTGGAATATGAGCGGCGAGGAGGTGCGCCGACGCGAGTCGTTTGATAATCTCTTCTTCGCGCTCATCATCGCCATTGTCCTTGTTTATATGGTCATCGCCGCCATCCTCGAATCCATCATCCACCCGCTGACCATCATGCTTTCCGTGCCACTGGCGGGCGCCGGCGTCGTGGCATCATTCCTCATGACCGGCATCTCGCTGAACCTGATGGGTTATATCGGCATCGTGATGCTGACAGGCATCGTGGTGAACAATGCCATTGTCCTTCTAGCACGCATCCGGCAGATAAGGGACGAGGGGGGCGCCGGTGCATCCGTCTTCGATGCTGTGGTGCTGGCGGGGAGGCAGAGGCTCAGACCGATTCTCATGACCTCACTGACCACCATCATTGCCCTGGTGCCTCTCGCCATGGGATTCGGTCAGGGCGCCGAGCTCCGCCGTCCCATGGCAATCGCCGTCATCGGGGGGCTCACCTCCTCCACGCTTCTCACCCTCTGGATTATGCCGGCGCTGTATCTCATTGTTGAGGATGGCATCGCCCTCCTCAAGAGGCTCAGATTTCCGGGCGGTAAAAAATCTCATTAAGCAAACAGGTCAGCGCCCATGCGCAAACTGCTCTCTATAATTTACTACGAATTCCTGATGCAGGTCAAATCCATGCGCTTCAAGGGATTATGCGTCCTCGCATTCTTCTTCAACTTCGCCATTTACGAGGGCGGTCTCAACACACAGGAAATCAACCCCACCAACACATTTTTAAGCTTCGATATGGCGATTTTTTACTGGCTGGTGGCAATCATGGCGGGGCTTTTCTCCATGGGACGCATCCGCAAGACAGGGATGCATCCAATCCTCATGCCCCGCCCCATTCCCACATATTTTCTCGCCCTGGGACAGATGGTCGCCGCCTTTTTATCCCTTATGATTCTTGCCTTTCTTTACTTCTTC
>JAPLSR010000060.1 GCA_026398545.1 Candidatus Sumerlaeota bacterium
GGCGACGGAGCGAGCACGCAGAGATTATTACTGTTAACGATATAAAATCATATCTTATTCCCCTCACCCATAAATCTGCTTGACAATAATTGTGTAAAATGGTTACATTTTATTCTTTAGATATTGTTATAAATTCCGACCCGGGCTGGGGGGGTGAAAATGTGGAAGTCCCGAAATTAACCAAGCATCGGTTGATATGTGAGACACTGAAGAGCCAGATTTTGAACGGGAGTTATACCCCCGGAGCCAGAATCCCGCCTGAAACCGAACTAACTAAGAGGTTTGGCGCATCCCGCATGACGGTCAACCGGGCGATAAAAGAGCTTCAGATGGCGGGATATGTCCGCCGCACGCGCGGTTCAGGCACCTATGTCCTCTCCAGACAGGTCTCCGAATCGCTTCTCCTTGCAATCATGATTCCTGGTCTGCCGGATGCCGGTATTTATAATCGGCTGGTCCGCTCCATAGAGGAAACCGCCTTCTCTCTGGGATATTCTATCATCCTGTGCAATGCAGATTTTTCATTTGAGAAGGCGCGCTCATATATCAAGGAGATGGTAAATCACAAGATATCCGGCATCCTGTTCTCCCCGATTTTTGCAGCCAAGGACCCGCCAAAAAAATGTATGAATGAGAACATCAAGCTTGCCCGGCTCTTTTTGGAAAACAGGATTCCCTTTGTCTGTATTGACAGCATGCTGGAGGATTTTGAACCTCAGTCCTTTGTGATTCCCGATAATGAAGAGGCGGCAAAAAGTCTCATGACACTTGCCATCTCCCGCGGGCATAGAAAATGTCTCCTTCTCCATGCCATCCTGAACTCCTCCGCCCTTCTCCGTATTAAAGGCGCCCGCAATGCGATGAAGATTCATGGAATGAATCCTGCCCACATCCACCTGATGCGCCTTAATATTTTTCTCGACCTCAAACCGAAGCGGTTGCGGAAGTATATGGATGAGGGGGTCTCACTCCTTTATGCCATGGACGACCTGACCGCCCTGCAGGTAATCAATCATCTCAAGGACATGGGAATCAGGATTCCAGGCGACATCTCCCTTGTTAGTCATGATGACTTAGATTTTGCCGAGAACCTTTGCCTCACGACCGTTCATCAGGACCTGGAAAAGGAGGGGGAGGAAGCGGTTCTTGCCATGCACAGGATTGTCAGGGGAGAGGTCACGAATATCAGGCAGTTGTTACCCTCAAAGGTGATTGTGCGTAAAAGTCTGGGCATCTATAATCCTGCCATCAGGACCCACAGAACCTGACATTCACCCCCCAAGGAGGCGTTCATATACGCGCAGAGTTTTCTGTGCTGTAAGCCGCCAGGAAAATTTTGCGGCGTTTGCAAGCCCTTTTTGCTGCAATTCCTCGCGCAGACGATGTGATGTTATCATATCTTTCATCCGCTCCGCCATTTCATAATAGTTGTAAGGGTCCATGCTCACGGCTGCCTCATTCGCCACCTCCATAAGGGCAGGGATGTTTGAGATGAGGCAGGCGACGCCGCATGACATCGCCTCAAGCACCGGCAGACCGAATCCCTCGTGCAGGGAGGGGCAGATGAAAAAGAGGGCGGAGTTGTAAATCAGCGGTAGATGCTCCTCAGGGACATAACCCGTGAACAGGACATCACTGCTGAGTTTGTGCTGTCGCACAGCCGCCTTGATTCTTTCCGTTTCCCATCCCTCGCCGCCAACAAGCACCATCTTCGGCGGATTAAAGAGAATATCCTTCAGATGGCGATAGGCAATGAGGAGCCCATCCAGATTTTTGCGTGGTTCTAAGGTGGACACAGCAAGGAGGTAATGGGAAGGGAGACAATATTCCTTGCGCACCATTTCTAAAAGGGAGTGGTCTGTAACGATGTGGAATCGTCGTTGGTCCACACCTCCATAAATCACTGAAATCTTTTCCTCAGGAATCTTTAAAAGTTCAATCAGGTCACGTTTTGTCGCATTTGAGGGACAGATGATTTGGTTATATTTGGGGAGGAGGCGGGGGAAGACCCTGGCGAAGTATTGTCCGCCGAGTTTTTCGCAAAGTTCGGGATGCTGCATGAAAAAGAGGTCATAAACCGTGGCAATGCGGCGTCCGTGTATCTGCGGTGGGAGGTAACCTGTGGTGGAATGAAAGGTGTGAACAAAGCCTGTCAGGAATTCAATGGGGGGGAAGCGCAGATATCGCCATGCCTTAACCAGTATGGGTCCCGGGATGCGGTGGTGACGGACCCTGACGCGGGGGTTTTTCAGGAATGGGAGGTCTGGTATCGGGTGGCGCAGAGAGTTCAGGAAGAGGACGAATTCAAATGGCGATTCAAGGGAGAGCATTTCCTGGAGGAGATTATACGTATAATAACCGATGCCGGTTTTCGTGGGTGGAAGGATACAGGATGCGTCAATGCCGATTCGGAAAGTCTTCATACTTTTCAGCCTTTGTAGCTATCATCAGAGAGACGCAAGGGCAAAGTCTTCTCCAGCCATGTCTTCACACTGTCGCTGACCAGAAAGAAAAAGACACCGACGGCAAAGCCGGAGGGGACATCAATGAGGTAATGAGCCTGGGTGTAAACAGTTGAGGCATAAAGGCTCAGGACCACGGGAAGCATAGTCCAGAATACCACCCTTTGATATTTGCGCGCATAAAGGAGAATGACTGTTGCCATTGCCACGTGGCTGCTGGGGAATGCCCCGTTGGCAATTTCTCCATGTTCAAGGATGAATTCCATGATAGGGACAAAGAAGTATCCGGGGAGGGCGCGGCGCACGGATTTCTCAGCGAAGTAAAACCACGGACCGGCGCAAGGCACCGCAATGAAAAACAGGAAACAAAATGCCATGTTAAGCATACAGGCAAATATGAGAGAATCGTATTCCTTATGTCTTCTTGAAATCCACAATGGAAGCCCCAGCCAGGGTATCAGGCAGTAATAGCTGAAGTATGAGAAGTGCATATATTCGCTGAACAGGGGTTGGGGAAATGTTTTGTAAAAAACAAGGGCTGGCTGTCCGCCGAAAATCCCGCTCTCAACGCTCGCAAAAAAGGGGTCGAAGTATCCCTTGAAAATCAGGTGGTTAAGATTCCCGGTCTGCTCATAGTAAAATATCAAAAGAAGGGGCGTGATAGCGTCGCGCAATAAACGAACAGACCGGCTCGTGGAATATGCCGTGATGCGGCAGAAGCACACGTAAAAGAGGAATACACCAAGATGGATAATGAAATAATACCACCACCGCTCCAGATTGTGGCGAAACAGGAGAATCAGGCTGGTGAGCAGTGCCAGATATGAGAGGTTCAGAATGTCTATTGCCCGGAGATATGTCCTGTTTTTCAAGTTGACCGCCTGTGGCAAAACTTTAGAGCGCCCTTATCTTTGGGTATTATAATCCGTTCGAAATGAGCGTCAAAAGGTCGGAAATATCTAACAAGCCGTCGTGATTGACGTCAAGACTTGTTGTAATTACGGAGCCTACTTCGCCGAAGTGGCTACGAAGGCTGAATGAAGTCCGCCCGAGAATGGCGTCAATAACCTCATCACGTGTGGGATTATAAATATCAATGGGCTTGGATTCAACCGTATCTTCTGGCATGAAGATGTTGTAATACCTGAGGCGGATGCGTACGCCGGGGAAGAAACCCGCGTTCAGGTCGACGAGGGAGTTCCAGATGAATGTGTGTTCCATGCCTTCAGGCGAGGAGCGGATGAGATATGTGCCGTCGCCACCGGGTCCTCGTGTGGCTTTGCGCCATGAAAGTCCGCCGTCTATGCTATATTCCGCAGTAATATTCACCGGCTTGGATTGCGCATCCTTCAGCAAATAATGGAGGGCAATATACCCGCATGTCCCGTCCGGCAAGAGTGATGTGATTTCCGGCGCAGTGGGAGGTTCGCAGGTTGGCAGGGTGGAAAAGTCCGTCACTTGCCCCGCCGGTTTTCCCTGCCCGTTGGAAAGTCCGACAATGCCGCATGTCGCCGCCATGTCCAGCCATGTGATGCGGATGCATCCATCAAAACCCAGCTCCACCTGGAAATTATTCCCGTCCGGGGCGTTCTTTTCCGGGATATTGATGAAGGAGACAACGATTCGGTCGGGCATCCTCTTGAGCGTGATTTTTCCGCCGGCAGTCGGGTTCAAATCTGTGAAAAGTGCGGAGATGCGGGGGAGGCGGAAATGGGCTGACTCGCCACCCGTGGCTGATGTATCTCCGCAGCCTCCTTCGCCGAAGTAGCTACGAAGGCTGAATCCAAGTGTGATATACCCGTTGGAACCAATAAAAAACCTGTCATACGAATTTCCATAAAGGAAGACAGGTGTGTCCTCAGTTTCCACCGTATAAAAGGCATTATCATCAAGTGAGACCGCCTCGCCGTCCGTGGGGTCAACACTCCAGGTGGAGGCATTTTCAAGACAGGCGCGGTAGCGATAAGGACTCATCGGGTCGGGGATGAATGTCAGCCGTTTATGGGCGAGGTCAAAAGGACATGTTGCGCTGTCAAGTATTTCCCAGAATCCAAGAAGTTGTTCGGCGATATCAAAGCACCAGAACTCCTCCTCTGTTGGACCGGGGAAGAAGGCGATGTTGCCGGGGATATCTTCCGCCTCAATCCTGTAGCAGAAATGGTCTGCCGGCAGGGCAGGACCGGGGATTGCGGCTGAGAAGATGTCACCGTCGGGAGTCATCGTGATAGTCTGCACGGGGTCATCATTTTTCCGCCAGAGGAGGCGCACACCGCTCATGCCTGAGTCATCAAAGGAGGTGGCATCCACCCTGTATGGACCGGTGGTATCCGTGGTGTCCTTGAGGGGCGTATGCTGGAGTGTTGGAGGCGTGGTGTCCGCAAGGAGAAAGGCGGTAAGGAATTCATCCCATGTTGTGTCGCAGGCATACTGGATATTTTTGCATCCGTATGCAGGGTCAATCGTGTGCTGAATGGCGGGGTCAGGGAAATAGGTGGAGAGACCCTGAGCGGGTATGTTAGCGGGTGAATAAGAGTAGATAACGGCATCGTCAAAGGCGCTTATGGCATTGAGAGCCTCCTCTTTCAGTTTCGTATCTTGGGTGAAATGAGGAACCCACTGCATGAACTCCTCCAGGTCGCGAAATTCCTCCACGGTATCAAAAGATGTGGTGCGTTCCCGCGCGCGGGCGATGGCTTGCCACTGGTGATTGTCATTCAATGCCTCCGTGGCGAATGCGGAGACAGCGCCGGACAGTGCGTCCATCTTTGAGAGGTCAAGGGCGGCAATCATGGTCGTTCCGCTGTATTGCTCGGTATATCTCTTCACGATGCATCCGGTGAAATCCACGGCGGAGAGCGAGGGGGTTGTGCACAGGTCCTGCAGGATGGTGTTGTAAGGCAAGCCATCATAGGGCACAAGCCCCTCGGAGGCTATAAAGATGCGACCGCCGTTGCGGACCTCATGCGCCACCTCAATCATTCCCATAAAACAGGCATCAAAGGCGATGATGTCCGGCGCCGGTTTAAGGTTATTGAATACAAGCCCAATCTCCCCGGTGAGCAGTGTATCCCCGCTTGTGCGGTCATAACAGACATCCCGAAGGGAGGGTTTTTCACCGTTGCGCCATCCCTGCCCGTGATTCCAAAGGACAATAGCAGTGTGCGGGGCGGGAAAATGGCGCATTCCCCAGGAGATAAAATCCGCAAGGGTTTTCGGGTCGCCCATATTGACCTCGCGTCCGCCTCCGCCATCATCCCAGTCCGGAACGGCATTTTCCTCTGTGGGCGTCATCCCGTGAGCCGCCTTGAAGAGGTGGCAGATTGTCCAGTTGCCATAACTTGTGTCAAAACCGGGTGTCCTGTCCATCTGAATAAGGACAGTAACCTCCTCCGTGTCTGCAGGTGCGCCGCTTCTGTCCTGGCGGCGCAGTGTGGCTGATGTGACTTCAAGGAAATCACGGATGGCGTAAGACTCCAGGTCATTATCGCCGTCCAGGTATATCATGAATGTCCACTGGCGTGATGGTGCATTATGGTCAACGTTGAGATTGACAGTTATGGCGGCGTCCGGTTGCTGCGGGTCATTACTTAAGATGTGGATTTCTATGTTGTATGCGCCATCGCCTAACGATGTTGTGTCGAAATTGAGAGAGACCGGTTGCACCCCTGATGTTGGGACATCCCCTGATTGTGGAAAGGCGGAAATCCACGGAGCGGGCGGCGCTCCGTCGCTGAAGCTCTGGCGCGTAAGCGGCTGAAAAGATAAGTCGTAATGGAGCGTATCGCTTCCCTCGTTACAGATGGAGATTGCCCGGTAAAGGGTTTCCTTTTCTTCGGGTGGCATGGTTATTTCAATGGGATTTTCCCCCCTGATAACAATTGTGGGATGGGGGAGGATGCGAAATGTATGTGTGGCATCCGGTGCGTCAGGAGGGTCGGTTCCTGTCAGGTCGTCAACAGTTCTGGCGGAGATGTAATAATGTATGGACGTGCCTGCTGACTGCCCGGGGAGGGAGGCGCGGTAGACCCTTTCAGAAACGGGCAGGAGGGGTGTTTTTTGAAATGACTTTCCATCCGCATGCGTGCCGAAGGCGCCTTTGGCGGAGGACTCCGTCTGCCAGAAGACCGCAAGGGATGAGGTGTCCAGAGCGGAGACGGAATCCATTAATGCCTCGATAATATACGGACCGGAGTCGTCATAGGTATCTGCAAGTGGCGAGTGGAGGATGAGCGGGTCATTGTCCGAGACATTGAGGGTGAGCGGGATGGAGAGGGGTCCCCTGAGGTCGTTAGAGGTGAAGATGAGTCGTGCAGTATGGGCGCCGCTCGTAAGAGACGAGGTGTCCAGCCGCAAAAGGGTGTCGGTGGATGCCCCCGGTTGAAGCTCGGAAGAAGGGGAATTGAGAGAGACCCATGGGGCGTTGTGGGAGATGAAGATAGTAAGGGCGGAGTGAGGGTAATCCATCTTATGGGCGATGTTCAGACCGTCGTCACCGGCGGCATTCTCGATTCCCACTGTGCACTCCGATGCGAGCGAGACGGTTTTGTACTGGAAAAAGATATCGCCGTCCGGTTCAAGAATGACCTCTATTGTCTCCGGATTCGTGAGGTCATAATGGGCAACGCTGTCCCATTCAATAATGAGGCGGTTGTTTGAGGCGTCATAATAATGATATATTATCCCATACGTCCCCATGGATGGGTTGAGGTCGCACCAGAAGGGGGCGATGAGGTCTGTGGGGGCAAGCGCAAAGGGGAGGGAATGATTGGAAGCCGAGTCCGCCTCTTCTCCAAAGGTCAGGTAACCATTGGATGAGATTTTTACTGAGTTTTTTGTGCTCCCATAGAAGGGGAAGGGAAAGGGGAGGAGGAGATTGGCATGGTCATCGTCATCAAGGATGAGAGCCACGCCCACATCCTTGATTTCGGCCCAATTGTAGGTTGGTCCATCCGGCATATCGCTGTCGAGCCACATTGTGCCTGATTTATCCGGTCCTCCGAAGCGACCGGATGTCTGCGCTCCGTCGCCAAAGCTATGGTCAAGCCTTCGCAGCCGCTCCGGCGGAGTAGGCAGCGTCGGCGACTGTGCGGTTTCTGTGTAGGACAAGACCGGCTTGAAGGTTGGCAGCGCCCCGCCAGAATATTTTAGTGGAGAATATCCGTTGTTCCCGATGGTCAGATATGTGTCTGTGATTTTGCCATGAGGCAGAATGTCTGTGATGGATGAGGGAGAAAGGGTCATGAGGGGGTCTGAATAGATGGGGATGGAAAATATGCTCATCCATTGCCCCTCATTGGCAGAGATGGCAAGCTCCAGTCTGAGGCGGGAGTTCTGGGGGATATTTTTTGTGAGGGTGAGCAGATAGGGCGTTTTGGAGACCGCGTCTCCTCCGGCGGGGATGTCGCCAAAGATTGCGGTGTCAGATGTCAGGGAGTCAAGATAGGGGTCGGTAGTGGAAAGAGTTGCCCTGACATCCGTGATTGCCTCTTCTGTCTTATTATGAAGGGTCAGGGTTATCTTCAGGGTTTCTCCGGGTTCCGCAAGGCAATTTGCATTTCCGCCGGCGGTATCATCCACCGCATAATTCAAGACATCAATCCCGCCCTTATAAACCACGTAGTTTGCGGAATATCCCACCCTGGATGTCCCATAGGTTATATACATATATCCGCCAGCACCCCAGCCGGTTCCCCAGGAATTGCGGATTATCCAGGCGCCCCCGCCAAGGGTATCATCCCATCCCACGATTGTAACTGCGTGATTGACTGTAACTTTACCGCTTTCCGAGATATTAAAGACGCCGTCCGTATATGCATGAAATGCCTCTCCCGCATAAATTCCGCACACCACGGGTCCATAATACATCACCGACTCCTTAATCATGTCTGTTGGCGCCACGTTATATTCTGACGAGACAAAGTCCCATGATTTGATGCGGTAAGGGTGGAAGTAGGATTCCCCGCAGGGAAGGGGGCTCCCAGCATACGGGAAATCGGACTCCAGGACGGCGCCGGGCTGAACATGGTATTTGTGCGCCCACCAGCCACCGATGCAGTCCCATCCGTCAGTGTTGCATGAAATAAGCCACTGCTCGGAGAGGTCGACCGTCAATCTATCCTTTATAAGAACGTTGGCTTCAAGGAGGGCGGTCGTCCCGAAAGCCCAGCAGGCTCCACAGGACATCTGGTCGCGGATGGGAGGGCATCCGGTGCGCTCGCGCCAGTCAAATTTGACGGGGAGGTTTTCAGGGATTGATTTCTCAGCGGACCTTGTGGATTGTTTTTCCGGCGCACGGGGGATTTTTAATCCGCAGAGTTCTTCCAGCGGGTATTTGGTGGCGGGGTTCTCACCGATTGTGAAGGTTGCCCCCCCTTTGATAAGCCCTTCCCGGAGGGTTTCTATCTCAGACTTTGATATCTGACCGGCGGCGAGTCCCGGAAGGAGGAAAAAAGAGGCGGCGAAGAGCGCAAAACTGATAACTATGTTTATTATCCATCTCAATAACCTTGAGGTTGTTTTCATGCGCACAGCCACGCCTGCCTGATATCGCCACTTGACATTTGAAATAGAATAAAATATTCATTTCAAAAATACTACGATAAAAAGTAGGGTAGTATGGAATTTGTTGTACAGGAAAGGGAAAATATCCACATAATATCGGTCAAGTGTGACATTGTGGCGGATAATGTGGATGAGCTAAAGAAACTCCTTGCCGACCTCCTTGCCACGGAACGCGTTTGCATCGTTATTGATATGGAGGCGATAAATTTTATTGACAGCGCCGGGCTGGCAATCCTCATCGGGAGATTGAATGAGTTTCGCAGGAAGAAGGGAGACCTTCGCCTCGCCTCCATGGGAAAGAAGGTCAGGGAGGTCTTTGATGTCACCTTTCTTTCCAGCCTCTTTAAAATCTATGCCGGCGTTGAGGAGGCATGCAGGGATTTTTAAACCCCTGCGCTTTGAAAAGGCTTCCTAAACCTTTAACTTCGGAAGGACTTACACTATGAAGAGCGCTTCTCCATTCCAGAAAATTCGCCCGCTTTCCATAGCGGCATTCCTGACCATATATCTTATCCTCGTGAGCGCCCTTCCGGGATGCAACTCCCGCCCTGTTGCCAGTCACAGCCCATCGCGTGTGACTGTAACTTTCTGGCATGCCATGGGACTACAGCACAGTAAAATCCTCAATCAAATCATTGCAGAGTTTGAAAAACAAAACCCTGATATCCATATCAATTCCATTTACCAGGGGGGGTATGAATCTCTCCTCACCAACCTCACCGCTTCCTGCACTGCGCGCACGAATCCCGTCATCTCCCAGATGTATGAGAGCTGGACAACCCGCTTTCTGGAGCATGGATTACTTAAGCCGGTGGAGGAGCTTGCCTCGGAATACGGCGGTCTTTCAAAGGAAAGCCGGCAGGATATAGTCAGGGTGTTTATCGAGGATAACTCATGGGATGGAAAACTCATCACCCTCCCGTTCAATAAAAGCGCCTATGTCCTCTATTACAACAAGGATGCCATGAAGGGGATGGGGATGGTGGATGAGAAAGGGGAGGGGCGCGCCCCCGTGACATGGGAGGAGATGCGGGAGGCATGCATCAAGTTCACCAGACGTGACGAGAGTGGCACAACACGTTTCGGGATCGGCATCCGACCCTTTATTGAGGGATACACGACATTTCTATTCCGTGCCGGCGGACGCTATCTTGATGCCCGGGCAAAAACAGTCGCCTTTACGGACGAGGCGGGGCGGTTGACCATGAATTATCTTATCAATCTTACGACGAAGGACAGGGTGGCTTATATTGAGCCCACATATCTTGACAGGGCATTCGGAGGCGAGCGCATCGCCATGTATGTCAGCTCCACTGCCTCCATGCCTTATACTGAGAAGTCTGTGGCAGGTAAATTCCAATGGGACACTGCGCCCATTCCCTATCCCGCAGGGAGTGAAAAGGTTGCCCGCACCCTCTTTCAGGGGACAAATATCGGTATCTTCAAGAATCATCCGCCGGAAAAAATAAAGGCGGCATGGCGATTTGTTGCCTTCCTCACAAATACTGAAAGCGCCACTACCTGGTCAGTGGGCACAGGGTATCTCCCCATCCGCTATTCCGTTCTGGATACGCCCGATATGAAGGAATATCTGAAAAAGAACCACCGCTACAAGGCACCCGTCGCCCTTTTAGACAACGGGATTTTTGAACCGCGGGTTCTAACCTGGGAACCGATGCGCTCCGTCATCACGGACTACTTTGAAGCGGCATTGAACGGCAGGCGAAACCCGGAGGAAACCCTCGCCCTCATGAAAGAAAAATGTGAAAGCATCATCCTTACGTTCTAAAGTTTCCCATATCCACAAGCACGGCTGACAAAAAATTCCCCCGGCATTATTTTTGAATGACCGGGGGAATAAAACAGGTAGGTTACTTTGAGCCTGTGAACATGCGGAGGACCCGTAGTGCCTCCCGATACGCCTCTGCACAACCCTGTCCAAGGTTGGCGAAACGGTCCCGCAGTAAATTGATCTCCACACCGGTGGGCTTGTAAATACCCCAGACTTCCTCCGATTTCAGGAAGGTCTTCATCTCCCTGGGAATCTTTGTGTCCTTAAGGATAGCCTTGCGCATCTCTTCCCTGTCCCCAAACTTGGAGTAATCCTTTTTCCTGGAAGGAGCATAAGCGGCTTCTTCCTCAAGGACTATCGGCTGGTCCTGAATCTGGATTAGGTTCTGAAATTCATCCGGCAGGCGCGAACGAATCCACATGAGTACTGAACGTGTTTCAGGAATCTCAAATTCCTTTGCCATCTTGAGCCAGAGGACGAGGGAGGGTTTGACATAACCCTTTTCGAACTTGAAGATGGCAGGTCCGGTAACACGATACTTCGAGCCGAACTGATCCTGAGTCAGACCCTGTGCAACCCTGTTTTCGTAGATTTCCTTTCCCAGCAAGTTTTCCATTTTTCCTTACCCCTTTGTAAAATAGATTTTCAATCTTAAAAATTTACTATTTTGAATAATTTAACACCTCACTTTCTATATAATCTTCTATTATTTTGCAAGAGATAAATATGAATTTTTTAATAATCCTCATGAATCAAACCGTTGGATTAACATTTTAATATTTAATTAATTCTATTTTTATTTTATCGGTGGCGGCATCCAATCCTACCCTGATATTCAGAATTCCCCTATTTCCCTTGTGCAAATTGAAAACTCTGAAGTAAATAAAAACATTCAATTAATTAAGAAGCGAGGTCATGTATATATTTTATTTATTGGTGTCAATGATAATTTCATTTAATTATGAAAAATTTATGAGGATAAAACAACATTGATTTCCCCCTCTCCTTGAGCCGTCATATACCGGGGGATATAGCCATGTGAGAATTTGTCATTGCCACCTGTCATTGTTAAATTATATTGGATTTCACAGCATAGGAATGAAGCATTGGAGGGTTTATGGATTTCAGGCTCATGGAAGGGAAGGATGAAAAAGAGGTTTTTATTGTCCGGGGTGAGGCAATCTTCTGGGGCTTTATCGCCCTGATATTGTATAGTCTCTTTTTAGGCCGCAGGGGAGTGTGGGTGGATGAGTTGATTACATATCAAAACACCCTGCTTGGATTAAGAGAGTCTATAATGGAGCGTTTCAGGAACGGGCACATGCCGCTTTATTTTATGATAGAATGGTTCTGGACACACATGATTGGGCATTCCGAGTGGGCGCTCCGCTTTCCATCCGTTATGGAAGGTGCGGCGTCTGTGTCGCTTCTTTTTTATTTTGTTTTTACAGAGATAGACCGCATCACTGCCCGCGCCGCCGCCCTTTGCATCCTCCTGAATGAGATGAACCTCTGGGCATCACGAGAGGCGCGCATGTATGCCATGA
>JAPLSR010000480.1 GCA_026398545.1 Candidatus Sumerlaeota bacterium
CTGGTTTCCATGTGCCTTTTATGCCCTCGATAAGGAGTCGCCCCTTTTCCGAACCCACTTCGACAAGAATTCCATCGCTGATGAAAGACAAATTGAGGTCTTGACCATTTTCGGGAAAGGGGTTCCCGCCCGTCAGTGTGCAAAAACAACACTCGCGAGGAGTGGTGCAGTCCTCGGTTATCAGGATTGTGTTGTCTCTCCGCTCCTTATAAAATGGGTCAACATAATCGGGGTCCAGATAAATGTGGTCAAGGATGGCGATTGCCCGCAAATCGCACGCCTTCACTCCCAGGACGACACTTTTCTTCAAAGGTGCGGAGACGTCCTGTGTAACGCCCTCCTTTGGGGGATAAAGAAAGGATTTTACAGGCTGGGTCAACCGGGCGCCGGGGAATATAATCTTATCGATTTCCTCCGGCAATACCGGAGAAAAATCGAGGTCGAACAGACCCTTCACAGGGGCAAGGACATTATGACGGGATGCCGTCTCCTTCAAAAATTTCTGCCACTGTTCTTTGTTGAGATAAAAAATGCCCTCATCCCTCATGAAAAATTGTCCCTCTGGTTTGGAAAATTATACCTGAGAAAAAAAGCATATTTTAAAAGAGGCGAATAACGCTAATACACGTAAAGATGACTACTCCATTGTGATTAAACGCTTCCAAAATACCGGATCTGTCAATGAGCCGATAAGTTTGTGAATTTTCTCACAAATACATATGACTAAATAATTTATCGGTTCAATGCAGGTCAAGAAGAATTTTTTATAAGTGTTGATAATGGCAGGAGGCATGAAATACAATATTATCTCCCGCAGTCCGCCTGAGGCGGGCGCAGAGACGCAAAGAATGTTCGGAATGTGCGATAAAAGGTTTGACATATCATCTGTTAAAAAAATAGACAGGAAAGGTATTTCTTTACCGCACCATATTATCATTCTTATGAAAATTTTTACCTAATCGATATTCAGTTTAAGAAGGAATGACCCACATGAAGTATCTAATACTGAAAAAAGACAGGTTTAATCACTTTATCGGACTTGTTGCGAAAAGACATACAATCATGGCGCCTGTCAGCAAGGGTTATAACAGTTATGTCTTTCAGCAGGTGACCTACGGGGATGAAATCGCCCTGAAATATATCCCTACAATTATTCCCCCAAAAAAATACTTCATGCCACAATTTGAAACATTTCTTGAATATGACAAAACCTGGGGCGAGAATATGAACGCCATCGTAGAATATGAGGGAATGGTGCTTTTCGGCGTTCATACCTGCGATATTGAGGGCATCCAGGCGATTAATATCGTTTTTTCGGACCGTCCCAAGGATTTCAATTACCTTGCCCGTAAAAGTAAAATTATCATAATGGGGCTTGAATGCAACGAATATTGCGATGAGTTCGCCAGTTGCAGTATGATGCACAATTGTTTGCCCGATGGCGGCTACGACCTTTTTTTCACCGACCTGGGAGATTATTTCTATATCCATGTAAACACCCAACTTGGGGATGAGGTGGTTGAGTCTCTCCCAGTATTTGAAGATGCAACCGGCAAGAATTACATAGAACTTGGCAACCTCCGCTCACGAAAGCGGGAAATCTTCAAGAATGAGGTGGGCATTGAGTATCAAAACATCCCCGAACTCTTGCAGAAAACCAAAGATAGCCCTGTATGGGAGGAAGTCGGCAAGAAATGTCTCTCCTGTGGCAACTGCACAAATGTCTGTCCCACATGTTTCTGCTTCAACATCCTGGATGATGTGAATCTCGACCTCAAAACCGGCAGGCGCATCCGGATGTGGGATTCCTGCCAGAATGAGGCGTTTGCGAAGGTGGCTGGCGGGGAGAATTTCCGCAAGGAGCGCTCTGCCCGCCAGAAGCATCGCTTTTTTAAGAAATTCAAATACACGGTTGACCGATTCGCCCGGTACTTCTGCACGGGCTGCGGTCGTTGCAGCCGCACATGCATGGCGCAGATTTATCTCAAAGATACCCTGAAAAAACTTAAAGAGGAGATTACCCGATAATGAAAACGATTCTCAAAGACTCTCTCTACACGCAGGTTCGGGGCAAGATTCTACACATCCGCCAGCTCACTGAACTGGAAAACCTCTTTGAAATAGCCCTGCTGGAAGGACAAAGCCTTGACCATGAACCAGGACAGTTTGTCCTAATTTCCATCTTCGGCGTGGGTGAAGCGCCCTTTTCTGTCTGTTCATCGCCAACTAAACGGGATTCCTTTGAAATAACTGTGCGCAAAGTGGGTCGGCTAACCGGCGCCCTGCATCTGCTTGAGCCCGGCGATGAGGTCGGCATACGCGGTCCATACGGCAAGGGATTTCCCGTCACCCTGATGGTGGGAAACGATATACTCATTGTGGGCGGCGGGCTGGGCATTGTGCCTTTGCGCTCGCTTATCAATTACATTATAGATAACCGCCGCGATTTCGGTAAGGTGGACATCCTCCTGGGGTGCAGGACGCCCCAGAATATGCTTTTTGGAGACGAGGTCGAGCGCTGGGAAGAGCGTGTGGACGTTGACTTCTCCTGCACGGTGGACCGGGCAGACCCTGAATGGACGGGAAACATCGGACGGATTACCTCTCTCATCCCGGGAGTCAACCTTGACCCTCACCGGACATTTGCCACAGTGGTCGGGCCCCCTGTCATGTATAAGTACGTCATCCAGGAACTCCGCAAGAAGCAGATACCCGACCGCCAGATACTGGTGTCCCTGGAGCGTCGCATGAAATGCGGGCTGGGCAAATGCGGACACTGCCAGATTGAGCATCTTTATTGCTGCCAGGATGGACCTGTCTTCACCTACGAACAAATCAAAGATTTGGAGGGAGCGATATGATTTGAGGATTGGAGGATTTGAGAAATGAGCGCCAAACCGAAAGTCGCCTTTTTTGACTTTGCCTGCTGCGAGGGGTGTCAACTGCAGGTGGCAAACATGGGCGAGGAACTCCTCGATATCCTGGGCGTAATTGATATTGTGGAGTTCCGTGAGGTCATGAGCGAGAAGTGGGATAAGAATTATGATGTTGCAGTCATCGAGGGAAGCATAACAACGCCGCATGCGGTTGAGCGAATCAATAAGATAAGGGAGAAGTCCGGAGTCCTGATTGCATACGGTTCATGCGCCACCATCGGCGGGGTGAACGGAATGAAGAATAATTTCCAAATAGAGGACATCCGAAAATATGTGTATGGGGAGCAGGCGAAGTATTTCCCCACAGTTCCCACCCGCGCCGTTCATCAGGTGGTGAAGGTGGATTATTTTGTCCACGGGTGTCCCGTGTATCCGCCGGAATTCGTGAAGGTTCTGAAATGCGCCCTCATGGGTGTCTCTTATGAGGTCCCCGACCATTCCGTGTGTGTGGAGTGCAAGCTGAATGAGAATGTGTGCATGTATGAGCGGGGGCTGACATGTCTGGGACCGGTCACGAAGGCGGGGTGCAATTCGTGGTGCGTGAACAACGGCAACATCTGCTACGGCTGCCGCGGGATGGTGACAAACCCCAATGAGAAGGGGGCGCAGGATGTGATTGCGCGTTACAATATCTCGATGGAGCTGATTCTCAATAAAATGAACATGTATAACAAATGCAGGGAGTTGGACAAGAAATGACAAACCGAAACGTCCAGATTAATGTGGAATATCTCACCCGTGTTGAGGGTCACGGGAATATTGTGGTGAATGTCAAAGAGGGAAGGCTGGAAAAGTGCCAGCTGGATATTGTGGAATCGCCCCGATTTTTTGAAGGGATGTTGCGGGGACGCTCCATTTTTGAGGCTCAGCATATCACAAGCCGCATCTGCGGCATCTGCTCATGCGGGCACAGCCTTGCATCCATTCAGGCGGCGGAGGACGCCATCGACTTCACGCCATCCGAGCAGACGCTCCTTCTCAGGCGGTTCCTCCTTCACATGGAGTTTCTGGACAGCCATGTCCTTCACATTTACATCCTCGTGGCGCCGGACATACTTGGTGTGCCAAGTTTTGTGCCCCTCATCACAACGCATAACAAGGTGGTGCGGCGGGCGCTTCGTTTAAAAAAGACTTACAACAACATCTGCGATATTCTCGTGGGACGCCATGTGCATCCCATTTCTGCAATTGTTGGCGGGTTCACCAAACTCCCGAGGGAAAAAGACCTCGATGCCATGCTTGACCTTCTGATAGGGACGCGACCGGATATAGAAGCGACCATCGAACTTGCCAGGACGCTCAGATTCCCTGAATTCCAGCGCGAAACGGAATATGTTAGTCTTGTAAGCGATGGCACAATCTATCCGCTCCTCTCAGGCGATATCGGTTCCTCGGACGGCGTCCGCATGGAAAAACACAGTTACAAACAGGTCGCGAATGAATTCATCGTGTCGCACTCCTCGGCAAAGCACACCCGCCTGAGCCGCGATTCTTACATGGTCGGAGCGCTCGCGCGCTTCAATATGAATTATAATAAACTGCATCCAAAAGCGAAACAGACCGCCGAATATCTTGGGCTCAAACCGAAGGTTGCGAACCCATATCTCAATACTGCGGCACAACTCGTGGAGTGCGTCCACTGCCTTGAAGAGGGGATTGAGATTCTTGAGGAGTTCAAGAAGAAGGGCATCAAATATGAAGAGGAGCTCGCGGTGGGGCTGAATGAGAAGGGGGCAATACCGGTGAAGGCGGGGAACGGCGTCGGCGCCGTTGAAGTGCCCCGCGGCGTCCTCTTTCACAATTACGAGGTGGATGACAAGGGCATCATCAAAAATGCCAACTGCATCATCCCGACGAATCAGAACCTCAATAATATCGAACATGATATGAAGAAGCTTGTGCCGGAGATTTTAGACAAGACCGACGAGGAGATAACTCTCGCCTTAGAGATGCTGGTGCGTGCCTATGACCCGTGCATCTCCTGTTCCACTCACTTTTTGAATGTCAGATTTGTTAACAGATAATGTCAAAGATGCCCTGCTTCCCGCACCGGAAGGGGTCACCCTTATCATCATGGTGGGGAATGCGCTGAGGCGCGATGATGGGGCGGGACCTTATATTTTTAACCACATTCAACGCACTGACGACCGCATCCGTCTCATGAATGTTGCCGACCGCCCTGAAGATTCCATCGATGAAGCCGTTGCCATCGCACCTGTGAAAACCGTCATCATTGATGCCGCAGACTTCGGCGGAGCGCCGGGAGAGGCGCGCATTATACCTCAGGAACAAATCCCCGACAGCACGCTCTCCACCCACACATTTCCACTCAAAATCATCACCGGAATCCTTGAGGAAGACACCGGCTCGGAGGTGGTCTTTCTGGGCATCCAGCCGGCAGACGTTTCATGGGGCGAGGGTCTGACTGCGGAAGTCAAGATGGCGGCGGATACAATTATCGGAATCCTGGAAAAAGGTGAGAGACATGCATGAGTTGAGACTGCTTCGCGACTTGATGGAGGACATCCTCAGACATGCGGAAGCCCTGAAGGTGAAGAAAATTACAAAGGTTTATGTGCGTCTGGGGGAACTCACAGAGATAAATCCGGAAATCCTCGCACATTTTTTCCGTGAGCACAGCAAGGGCACAGTGGCGGAAGATGCAGAAGTGGTTATCAAGTCCAGCCCCCGCAGGGAAATCGTCCTCGAATCCTTCGACTGCGAATAAAATCAAGATTTTATATTTATCCACAGATTACGCATTCTCCTCAGGCGGATTGGTTGCGGCTTCGCCGCGCTGTGTAACCTGTGGATGGCATCTATTTCTGGGTGATAATAACAAAATCTTGACGCTGGATATAAATGTATGAAATGAACTTTTTTGACCAACTTCATAATGGTGCTTTTGGAAGATGACTCATATCCATAAGATGAATACTGAGATTTCATCCCGTATAAACCGCTCGTTAGTTCTGTCATTGATACATGAGAACCCGCTCATTTCACGAGCCCAATTGTCTGTCCTGACAGGTCTTGACCGCTCAACAATCACCCACATCCTCAAATATCTCCTTGATGAGAAGATTGTCCGGGAAACCGAGAAAGGCAAGGCGAGTTCCCGCGGGGGAAGACGACCCATTTCCCTCGAAGTTCAATACGACGGAAGATTCCTTCTCGCCATTGAGGCGGGAACTGAAAATTGCGATGCGGTCATGGTCAATCTCAGGGGCGATGAAATCAGGCGCTGGCGGAGAAAAATCAGGCGCGGCGAACCACTGCTGGATATCCTGAGGGATATCATTCACAAAATTGAGACAACCGCCAGAAAGGAATTCAAAAACAGTATTGTTATAGGAATAAGTTCCCCGGGCATTATTGACGTGGAAAAAGGGGTCGTCAGGTTCTGTGATTATCATCAATGGCGCGATGTGGATGTTGTCACTCCTATAGGGAAAAAATACAGGAAATTCGTTTTTATTGAGAATGACGCCAATGCGGCTGCCGTGGGAGAACTGAGCCAGCATGCTGAATCTAACAACAGGGGTCTTTTATATCTGCTCATTCGGGAATCGCCTCCTGAAAGCGAGCAGATACTGGGCGTCGGAGGGGCAATCATATTCAACGGCAGTCTCTGGCATGGCACCAATTTCTTTGCGGGAGAGGTCTCTGATACGCTCAATAGCCTCTTTCTCACCGGTATGATAAAGAAGTGGCGGGATAAGATGTCCCGCACACATGAAATGAAGAAAAGAACACTGGGTTATCTTCTGGAATCCGCCGCGAATAACAACCCCGACTCAAGAGCCGCGGCGGACGAGATTGCCTCACATCTGGGCAAATTCATGGGCGAGGTTGTGGCATTTCTGGACCCCGGCTGTGTTATGATTTATATAAACCCTTCTCATGACGGTTATGACATGGCGGCAAGGATTGAGGAATATTTTTACAAACACATACCGGCGGGTTTCGGCACCACCCGATTCCTTGCGCCCCGGCTTAAAGAGCGAGCCATAATAAAGGGGCTGATTTCCCTGACCCAGGAGAAGATTTTCGTCCGCGACGGGATTCACAGTTCGCTCCTTTTCAAATGATTATGATTGCGTAAATTTTGGACTTGAGATATAAACCGGTCATAGATTTGGGAAGAAAATGATAACAAAAAATTGCAACTTATGGCTTCATATAGAGTCGTGTATAAGCGAAATATTTCGCAAAATATGCCAATTAGGGAGCATAAACAAAATGCTTCGGTTATTTTAAATTAGGCGCAATGCCGTGCCTATTAAAATTTAAACAAGGAATTGAGTGATGGAAAATAAAAAGCAGAAAGTAATAACGGAAATATTTAAAATTTGTAAAGAAAAAGTTAACTTTATTTTTCATAACGAATTGGTAAAAAAAGTAAGTAAGAAATATAAATTTGGAAATCCTTTTGATGCTACAAAACTTGATAATCTTGATAAATTCCCCGGCATTTTAATTAAGAATGATTATTTTATTATTCATCAAGGTAAAGGTTATCACAAATTTATCAAAGGCATTAATAAAGCTTTTCATAAATTTGAGATAATCCCTTCTAAGAATGTCATTGATAGGGAATATAAAAAGAGCATTTTAAACGAATATGATACCAGCGAGTCAAATATGCTTTCTGTTGGAAGTAATCTAAAAATCTTTCATCACTTTTTATATGGAAATACTGATGTTTGTCCAAAGATTTATTTCCCTAGAAGAACAAAAACAAGTTTCGAATATAATTTTGATGATGAAAAAATAGTAATGGAAAATATACAAATGGAAATTGATTTAACTATGGAATATAACGGTATGGTTACCGTTTTCGAAGGTAAGAATGGCTTACCAGAAAATTTTGCAATCTATCAGCTATTTCATCCTTTTAAATATTTTGCTGATATTAAAAAGGAAAATAAGTTACCAATAAGACAAATAACTGCTTGTTATGTTTTGCGATACAGAGAAAATAATAATTCTCATCTACGACTTTATAATTACACTTTTAAAGATGAAAACAATGTTTGCTCGATAAAATTATTGAAAAATGCCCAATATAATTTAGTTGGAAAGTGACAAATGAATAACAAAGCAAATATAAAAGAGTATTCAAATAAAGTGTTTTTAAAAGATATACTGGAACTTTTGAAAGAACTGCCAAATAACAGTGTCGATGTGATTTACGGAGACCCTGATTATAATGTGGGTATAAAATATGGAGACAAAACATATACAAAAACTTTTGACGAATATATTGAGTGGTATATAAAATTAGCAAAAGAATCTTTAAGGGTTCTAAAAGACACTGGAAATATGTTTTTGATAAATTACCCAAAACAAAATTCTTATCTGCGGGTCAAATATTTAGATAAAGTGTGTTATGAAGTTTCTGATTATGTATGGGTATATAATACAAATGTTGGACATAGCCCCAAACGATTTACAACTGCACATAGAAATATTTTACACTGTCGCAAAACAAAGGATAATAATTTTTATAAAGAAAATGTAGCAGTACCATATCAGAATCCAACTGACAAAAGAATATTAGGAAATATAGCCAATGGTTCAAAAGGAAGAATGCCATATAGCTGGTTTTATTATAATTTGGTAAAAAACGTAAGTAAAGAAAAAACTTTTCACTCCTGCCAGATACCTCAAAAACTTTCTGAAATGCTGATAAAAAGTTGTACTTTGGAAGGTGATATTGTTTTAATTCTTTTTGGTGGAAGTGGTTCAGAAATAGAAGTATGTAAGATATTAAAGAGACAATATATTTCTGCTGAAATCGATGAAAAATATCATAAAATGATAATGGAGAGATTAAACAAAGGCAAAATAGAAGAAAGATATAAATTGCGGTCGAAAAAATATAATACAGAAGATATATCATTACAACTCACACTTTTAGAAGAACAAGGAATTTATTCAACAAATAGGAGAAAATGAAATTTGATTATAGGGCATAGCACAGCATGTAACATTGTGTATCAGCAAGGGCTAAAGCCACATTTTTCTTTCGCACAGTGAGAGAAAAATATCAAATACACAAAAACCGCTATATGAAATTGGTCGTAAAATCCAAAAGAAGGTATTAACATGAAACCTTAGGGGTTTTTGGGGTTCATTAGTTATGTTATCTGCGATTACAGCATTGTCATTTTCTTTGCTGTGGTCATTGCTATTATCCTTAATGATGGACTTGGAATTTGGTCCAAATCTTGAATAATCACCCTAAATTTTTCCGCTTTTTAATATTGCCGGGGTTTGCAGTTCCTTTTTTCATTGCAGGCGGATGCGCCACCGGAGGAGGTCGCAAGATGATGGTCAACAAACCAATTGAGTCAACTCTCAAAGAGAGCGAGCGCCCGATTGAACTCATTGCCCATCGGGGAGCATCAGCCCTTGCGCCGGAAAACACGCTATGCGCCTTTCGTCTTGCTTATTCCCTGGGCGCCCCCGCCGCTGAATGTGACGTCCACCTGACGCGGGATGGTCGCGTTGTTGTGCATCATGATGAAAGCACAAAGCGGACGACCGGTCAGGATTTGCTGATTTGCAACACCACGTCTGAGGAACTGAAGCGACTTGATGCGGGGCGATTGGTGGGTGAAACGTTCACGGGAGAGCGCATCCCGTTTTTAGAGGAGGCGCTGGCGGTCGTCCCGGCAGGAAGACGGTTTTATATCGAAATCAAGTGCGGCGTGGAGGTGCTCCCCACTATGGAAGAGATTATCAACAAAAGCGGAAAGCGGAAGCAGGTGGTCATTATCGGCTTCAGCCTTGACACCGTCTCCGAGGCGAAGAGGCGCATGCCGGATATTCCCATGTTCTGGCTGCGCGGTACGGAAAAGGAGAAGGACACAAAAAAACCCCTCCCGCACAGATTGGATTGG